>JBOHWA010000086.1:0-3629 GCA_050735855.1 Binatia bacterium | reverse complement strand
GCCGGACAGGGCCCGGTCGCCGGGAGGTGGCGGCTGCGGCTCGGCGCTGCGATCGACCTGGTTGGCATCGGTACCGAGCCCGTTTCTTGCGGAAGCCTGGCGTTGTTCGCTCGGCTCCTGGTTCGCTGATCCCGGCGCCGGATGGCGGTCACCGGCAGCTTTGGCGGCCTCCGCGTCATCGGCCGCGCCGAAGGCGCGTCGGATGGCGCTCTGCATATCGCCGGTGAGGCCGGTACTCGCGGCGGTGCCTGTGGTCGAGGGGGCGCCGCCGCTGGCGGACCGCGCTGCCTCGCCGGCGTTGGCGCCTTCCGCCGAGGGCGCCGCGCCGTTCACGTCGGGGCCGCTCGCCGCTGCATCGGGGGCGGGTGCGACTGCGTTGGAAGCACCGCCCGCCTTGTCATGCGCCGCGCCGGTCCCAGTGGTCCCGGACGCCGATCGTTCACCTGATGCGGGGGCAGCCGGTGGTTTGAAGAGCGGATCGTCGGCGGTCGCGGCATGGGCCGTCTGGGCTGCGGGCGGCTCTGGTCTGGCCGGGGGGCGGACGTAGAAGCTGATCACGGCCAGGGCGGCGAGCGAGAGGGCGAGCAGGTAGGCCGATCGTGGCACGCGGCGCGGCGCCAGCGCCTGTTCGTCCCAGTGTGGCTTGGCGGTCAGGATCTGGTCGATCAACAAGCTGCTCAGGCGCGCGCCGGCATGCGGCTGAGCCAGGGCGGTGGCGATGCGGTCGTCGAGGGCCGCCTGCCGATCGGCCAGGTGGGCGATCTGGTCGAGCGAGCGCCACTCGCGCCACATGTACCAGGCGGCACCGCCGAGCGATGTCGCGACCGCGGCGACGGCGAACCAGGCGGCGATCGAGAACCAGGACTCGCCGCTGCGCAGAGCCAGGACCACCAGGAGTGCGGTGGCCAGGGCGATCACGCTGCCGCTCAGATACACCGCGTGTTGAACAGTCGCGGCGTTCAGGCGCTGCCGCACGGTGCGGAGGTGTTGCTCAATCTCCGCCAATCCCACGCTGACAACCGGCATCTCAACCGCACCACGGCAATAGGCGGTGACAATAGTGGAGGGGTTCCGGTGGGTCAACGGCGAAGGCGGTGCGGACGCGGGCGGCGGGTTGCCTGCGGCGGCGCAGAGTGGTGATATTGCAGGGCGAGGTGCCGCGGTGAGCGACCGAAAAGATCAAATGCCCGACGTGCTGGCCGACCGCTACGCCAGCGCGGCGATGGTCAGCATCTGGTCGCCGCGCGCCAGGATCCTGCTCGAGCGCGAGTTCTGGATGGCCGTGATGCGGGCGCAGCGTGCGCTCGGGATCGACATTCCCGAGGCGGCGATCGAGGCATACGATCGGGTCAAGGAGCGCGTCGATCTGGATAGCATCCGGGCCCGTGAGCGGGTGACCCGGCACGACGTCAAGGCGCGTATCGACGAGTTCTGCGCCTTGGCCGGCCACGAGCACATCCACAAGGGGCTCACCAGCCGGGATCTGACCGAGAACGTCGAGCAGTTGCAGATCCTGCGCTCGCTCAGCTTGCTGCGCGTGAAGTACGTCGGCTGCCTGGTGCGCCTTGCCCAGCGGGCGGCCGAGTATCGGACGCTCGTGCTCACCGGGCGCACGCACAACGTGCCGGCCCAGGTGACGACAGTTGGCAAGCGGCTGGCGATGTTCGGTACCGAGATGCTGAGCGCATTCGAGCGGCTCGAGTCCCTGCTGGCCCGCTATCCGTTGCGCGGGTTGAAAGGGCCGGTCGGCACGCAGCAGGACCTGCTGACGCTGCTGGACGGTGACGCCGGCAAGGTCATCCGCCTGGAGCGGCAGATCGCCATGGCGCTCGGCTTCACATCGGTGCTCGGCGCGGTTGGCCAGGTCTATCCGCGCAGTCTGGATTTCGACGTGATCAGTGCGGTGTTTCAGTTGGCTGCCGGGCCGAGCAGCTTCGCCAAGACCCTGCGGCTGATGGCCGGGCAGGACCTGGCGGGGGAGGGGTTCCAGGCCGGCCAGGTGGGGTCGTCGGCCATGCCGCACAAGGTCAATTCGCGCAGTTGCGAACGCATCAACGGCTTGCGCGCCGTGCTGGCGGGCCATCTCAGCATGGCGGCGGAGTTGAGCGGCGATCAGTGGAACGAAGGCGACGTCTCGTGCTCGGTCGTGCGCCGGGTCGCGCTGCCGGGGGCAATGCTGGCGCTCGATGGACTGCTCGAGACCTTCGCCACCGTGGTCGGCGAAATGGAGGTATTTGCCGCCGTCGTCGCCGCCGAACGTGACCGCTACGCGCCATTTCTGGCCACCACCACCGTGCTGATGGAAGCGGTGCGGCGCGGCGCCGGCCGCGAAGTGGCGCACGAAGCCATCAAGGAACACGCGCTGGCGGCCGCACAGGACCTGCGCCGTGGCGTTCCGATCGATCTGTTGGGGCGTCTGGCGGCGGACACGCGCGTCGGCCTGGCGCGTCCCGAACTGGCTCGCGCCCTGGCGGTCGACGAGCGCTATGTCGGCGCCGCGCTTGCGCAGACGGACGCCTTTGTCACTGCCGTCGCGGCCCTCCGGGGGCGAGTGCCCGAGGCGGAAACGTTCGCCCCGGGACAAATTCTCTAGGAATTCGTCCCAAGAGTATTGACACCCCCGAGCGGGTCCCGTAGAGAAGGGAGTCTCGCTTCGCCTTTCGTGGCGCCGGTCTTTGAAATCTAGGGAGTAGGTAAGACGGTATCAATCTCAGGGGGCAACCCTTGGCGATTGATGCGCGTGCGAAGGATCATCCGGTCACGGCAGATAACTGCAGTGAACTATCGTCAGTGGGTTCGCCTACTGGCGGTTCAATTTAACTGGAGAGTTTGATCCTGGCTCAGAACGAACGCTGGCGGCGTGCCTAACACATGCAAGTCGAGCGGGAAAGTTCCCTTCGGGGAGCAAGTACAGCGGCGAACGGGTGAGTAACACGTAGGTAACCTACCCTGGTGACTGGGATAACTTGCCGAAAGGCGGGCTAATACCAGATAAGACCACGGGGGCTGCGGCCCCTGGGGTAAAAGATGGCCTCTGCTTGCATGCTATCACGCCGGGATGGGCCTGCGCGCCATTAGCTAGTTGGTGAGGTAACGGCTCACCAAGGCAGAGATGGCTAGCTGGTCTGAGAGGATGGCCAGCCACACTGGGACTGAGACACGGCCCAGACTCCTACGGGAGGCAGCAGTGGGGAATATTGCGCAATGGGCGAAAGCCTGACGCAGCGACGCCGCGTGGGTGATGAAGGCCTTCGGGTCGTAAAGCCCTGTCAAGAGGGACGAAACCTCGCCGACCTAACACGTCGGCGACCTGACGGTACCTCTGAAGGAAGCACCGGCTAACTCCGTGCCAGCAGCCGCGGTAATACGGAGGGTGCAAGCGTTGTTCGGAATCACTGGGCGTAAAGCGCGTGTAGGCGGCCTTCTTAGTCTGGTGTGAAAGCCCGGGGCTCAACCTCGGAAGAGCATTGGATACTGGAAGGCTGGAGTACCGGAGAGGAGGGTGGAATTCCTGGTGTAGCGGTGAAATGCGTAGATATCAGGAGGAACACCGATGGCGAAGGCAGTTCTCTGGAAAGTTCCTGACTCTGATGCACGAAGGCCAGGGGAGCAAACGGGATTAGATACCC
>JBOHWA010000085.1:0-4499 GCA_050735855.1 Binatia bacterium | reverse complement strand
GGTGATGGCGCGCCGCGACGCGCTGCTGGCGCTCGGCCGCCGCGACGAGGCCGTCGCCGCCCTCGACCAGGGCATGGCGCGCATCGGCCGCATCGCCGCGCTGCAGCTCGCCGCCGTCGACCTGGAGGTCGACCTCGGCCGCTACGACGGCGCCCTGTCGCGCCTCGACCAGCTGCTCGCGCCGCGCCCCAATCCGGCCTGGATCGCGCGCCGCGGCGACATCCTGGCGCTGACCGGGCGGCACGAGGCGGCGCGGGCCGAATACGCGCGCGCCCTGGCACTGCTCGCGCCGCGTCCGGGGGGACGCTCGGCGAAGGGATTCGATCAACTCCGGCGGCGGCTCGAGGGTGAGCTGCAATCGGCAACCAGTCAGGGGGGGACACCATGAGCACCGCATCACTCCGGCGATGGGCCGCGATCATCGTGCTGGCCGGCGCCTCGGCCGCCAGCGCGGCGACCGTCACCCGCGGTCCGTATCTGCAGATGCCGACCGACTCGAGCATCGTCGTGCGCTGGCGCACCGACGTGGCGACCACCAGCGAGGTGGCCTACGGCGCCACCCCCGGCGCGCTGTCGCAGACCGCCAACGACCTCGCGCTCACCACCGAGCACATCGTCACGCTGAGCGGCCTGGCGGCCGACACGCAATACTACTACTCGATCGGCGAGATCGGCGTCCCCCTCGTCGGCGACGATGCCGACCACTGGCTGCGCAGCGCGCCGACCACCGGCACCGCGCGCACGACGCGCATCTGGACCATCGGCGACGCCGGCTTCACCGGCGCCAGCCTGAACGCCGTGCGCGACGCCTACGCCATGTACGCCGGCACCAGCAGCGCCGATCTCTTCCTCCTGCTGGGCGACAACGCCTACCTCACCGGCACCGACGCGCAGTACCAGACCGCGGTGTTCGACACCCACGCGGCCATGCTGCGCACCACCCCGGTGTGGTCGGTGGTCGGCAACCACGAGGCGTTCTCGTCCAACCCGGTCACCCAGGTCGGCCCCTACTTCGACATGTTCAGCTTCCCCACCGCCGGCGAGGTGGGCGGCATCGCGTCGGGCACCGAATCCTACTTCTCGTTCGACTACGGCCGCGTGCACTTCATCGTGCTCGACTCCGAACAGGCGCCGACCTCGTCGAGCACGCCGATGCTCACCTGGCTCGAGGCCGACCTGCAGGCCGCCACCCTCGACAACCCCGACTGGATCGTCGCCCTGTGGCACCGGCCGCCGTACAGCCGCGGCTTGTTTCACAACTCCGACACCGAGGTGAACGAGATCAACATGCGCCAGTACGCGCTGCCGATCCTCGAGGACTACGGCGTCGACGTGGTGTTCTGCGGCCACAGCCACAACTACGAGCGCAGCTATTTCCTCGACAGCCACTACGGGCTCGCGGCGACGCTGACCCCCGCCAATCTGGTCGAGCCCGGCGACGGCGATCCGGCCGGCGACGGCGCCTATCGCAAGGACGCGACCGGGGTCAGCCCGCACTCGGGCGCGGTCTTCGTCGTCAACGGCAGCGGCAGCGAGGTGCGCAACACGACGCTCGACCACCCGGCCATGCTGGTCGGACTGCTCGAGCTCGGCTCGGTGGTGATCGACATCGACGGCGACACGCTGACCGCGCAGTTCCTCAACAGCGCCGCCGTGGTGAAGGACGCCTTCCGCATCGTCAAGGGCACCACCTGCCCGGCCGCGCCGGCGAGCGGCTGCGGCGCCGCGCCCAAGGGCAAGGTGAAGATCAAGAACCACAGCGATGCGAGCAAGGACAAGTGGCTGTGGAAGTGGAAGGGCGGCGACCTCGACAGCCTCGACCTCGGCGACCCGGCCGGCGATACCGACCTCGCCGCGTGCCTGTACGACGCCAACGGCGTGCTGGTCGGCGGCACCCTGCTGCACGGCGCCCCCGAGTGGCAGACCACCGGCAACGGGTTCAGCTACAAGGACAACGCGCTCTCCCGCCACGGCCTGCACAAGATCAAGCTCAAGGTCGGCCCCACCGGCTCGATCCTGGTCAAGGCGCGCGGCGCCGGGACGGCGCTGCCCACCCTGCCCGCGGTCCTGCCGGTCACCGCGCAGCTGGTCAACCTCGACACCGGCGCCTGCTGGCAGTCGGTGTTCGCCACGGCCAAGAAGAACGACCCGTCCAACCTGAAGGCGGTGCTGCCGTAGTCGAGGCGGTTAGGCTGTCGGCTGTCAGGCTGGTAGGGGTGCGGACCGATCCGGCTTTGCCCAAGAACGCGGAAGGCAACAACGGATTACGCGGATTAAACGGATTTCTGAGCCCCTACTCCGTGAAATCCGCTTGATCCGCTCAATCCGCTGTTGGTTCTCTGAGTTCTCAGGCAAAGCGGACCGATCCGTACCCGACCGCCTGACAGCCCGGCCCGATGACCACGCCCAGCGCTCCCCCGCAGCAGGTGCCGCTCAACCGGCGGACGTGGGAGCGTTTCGTCCAGGCGGTCAGCCGCTTCGCCCGCTCCGAGGTCGGCGGCCGCGGCCTGGTGCTGTTCGGCGCGCTGATCGGCCTGCTGGTGGTCATCAACGGCCTCAACGTGGTCAACAGCTACGTCGGCCGCGACTTCATGACCGCGATCGCCGAGCGCAGCCGCGGCGGATTCATCTCGCTGGCCTTCGCCTATCTCGGGGTGTTCGCCGCCTCGACCGTCGCCGCCGTCTTCTATCGCTTCAGCGAGGAGCGCCTCGGCCTGCTGTGGCGCGACTGGCTCACCCACCGGCTGATGGCCAGCTATCTGGAGCACCCCATCGCCTATCGCCTGAGCGATCGGCTCACCGCCAACGGCGAGATCGCCAATCCCGATCAGCGCATCGCCGAGGACGTGCGCGCCTTCACCACCACGACGCTGTCGTTCGTGCTGCTCATCCTCAACGGGACGTTCACCGCCGTGGCGTTCTCCGGCGTGATGTGGTCGATCAGCCCGCTGCTCTTCATCGTCGGCGTGCTCTATGCCGGCGTCGGCTCGCTGCTGACGATCCGCTTCGGCTACTCGCTGGTCGGGCTGAACTACGCCCAGCTCGACCGCGAGGCGACCTTTCGCGCCGGCCTCGTGCACGTGCGCGAGAACGCCGCGTCGATCACCGCGGCGCGCTACGAAGGCCCGGTGCGCACCGCTCTCGGCCTGCATCTCGACGCGTTGATCGCCAACGCGCGCCGCATCATCGGCGTCAACCGCAACCTCGGCTTCTTCACCACCGGCTACAACTACCTGATCCAGATCATCCCGGCGCTGATCGTCGCGCCGATGTTCATCAGCGGTCAGGTCGAGTTCGGCGTCATCACCCAGGCCGCCATGGCCTTCTCGCAACTGCTCGGGGCGTTCTCGCTGATCGTCACCCAGTTCCAGTCGATCTCCTCGTTCACCGCCGTCATCGCCCGGCTCGGCTCGCTGGCGGAGGCCATCGAGGAGGCGCAGGCCGTGACGCTGCTCTCGACCGAAGACTGCGGCCACGTGCACGTCGTCGCCGCGTGCCCGATCTGCCTGGCGCACAGCAAGGTGCCGCGCGCCATGCCGACGATCACCATCCGCGAATCGGCGGCCGGTCTGGCCTACGAACGGCTGACGCTGCGCTCGCCGCAGGATGGCAGCGCCCTGCTCACCGATCTGTCGGTGGCGATCCCGCCGCACACCCGGGTGCTGATCCTGGGCGACAACGAGCCGGCCAAGGTGGCACTGTTCCGCGTCACCGCCGGCATCTGGGAGACCGGCGAGGGGCGCGTGCTGCTGCCCGCCCAGCCCGGCATCGCCTTCCTCCCCGAGCGCCCGTACCTCCCGGCCGGCACGCTGCGCCAGGTGCTGACTCCGCCCGGCCCGGCGACCGCCATCGCCGACGCGAGCATCCTGCCGCTGATCGAGACGCTCCACCTCACCCCAGTGGTCGCCCGGGCCGGCGGGCTCGACAGCGAGCAGGAGTGGGCCACCCGCCTGTCGCTCGGCGAGCAACAGCTGCTCGCCGTCGTGCGCGTCGTGCTGGCGGCGCCGCAGTTCGTCTTCCTCGATCGCCCGCAGACCATCCTGTCCGCCGACCAGGTCGCCGAGATCCTCGGCCTCTTCGCCGCCCACGACATCACCAGCATCACCACCGGCGAGCGCAACGGCGGGCCGCATCGCCACGATGCCGAGCTCGAGCTGCACGCCGACGGCAGCTGGCAGTGGACCCCGCCCGTCGCGGCCGGGTCAACCGACCGGCGCGCGTAGGCAGTGCTCGCTGCACGCCCCACAACGGCGCAGCGAACACCAGAGGACGAAGCGGATGCCGCCGTCCACGTCGTCGCGGTCGACCATGCTGACCACGGCGGGGCAGCTGTACTGCGCACACCACGTGGACAGGGAGGCGTAGCGCACTGGACCGAGGCGGAGATCCTCATCACTGGTCGGTGCTGCCATGAGCCACGCCTAGCCCCCGCCCGCTCGCGGTGCACTGACGGGAGACAGACCCGGGGCTGACAAACATCAGCCTGCGCAGCCGGCGCC
>JBOHWA010000084.1:0-2072 GCA_050735855.1 Binatia bacterium | reverse complement strand
GACCAAGGTCGTCCTGCAGACCGCCGCCGCGCTGCTCGCCCTGCAGGGCGGGTCCGGCTTCCACGGCGTCACCAATCCATTTACCGGCGGCGCCATCTGGCTCGGACCGTTCGGCGCCGTCGCCACGGTGCTGTGGATCGTCGGCATCACCAACGCCTTCAACCTGATCGACGGCCTCGACGGCCTCGCCGCCGGCACCGGGCTGATCGCCGCGCTCACCCTCTTCCTCGTCTCGCTCAGCGAGGGCCGCCCCGACGCCGCCCTGCTGGCGATCACGCTGGCCGGGGCGCTGGTCGGCTTCCTGCGCTTCAACTTCAACCCGGCGACCATCTTCCTCGGCGACGCCGGCAGCCTGCTGCTCGGCTACGTGTTGTCGGTGCTGTCGATCCAGTCGCTGCAGAAGGGCCCGACGACGGTGGTGATCCTGGTGCCGATCCTGACCCTCGGCCTGCCGATCATCGAGGCGACGGTCACCATCGGTCGCCGCGTGCTGGTCGCCGGCCTCGCCTCGGTGATCCAGGCCGACCAGGCGCACATCCATCACCGGCTGCTCGACCTCGGCATGACCCACCGGCGCGCCGTGCTGCTGCTCTACGCCGTCTGCGTCGCCTTCGGCGCCCTCGCCTTCCTCGCCGTCAGCGCGCGCGGCCGCGGCGATGCCCTCATCGTCGCCGCCGTCGCCCTCGCCGCCTTTCTCGCCGTGCGCAAGCTGGGCTATCGGAGACGCTGATGCGCGGCGCGCGACTGGTCACCGTCCTGCTCCTCGCCGTCGCGGTCGCCGTGGTGCTGTGGGTCCGGCTGCTGCCGCTCGACCTGCCCGGCGTCAGCGACCCGGCGGTCGCCGCCGCGCTGCGCTACACCGGCGCCGACGGCCGCGCGCACGTCTACCTCGGCGACCGCGACAGCTATCTGTGGCTGCGCCACGCGCGCAACCTGCTGCGCACCGGCAGCGCCTGCGAGGCGGTGGTCGACGGCGAGTGCCGCGACACCCTGACCCTGGCGCCGCTCGGCGGCACGGCGCGCTATGCCGGCTCGCTGCACAGCGCGGCGATCGTCGCCGTGCACCGCGCCGCCACCGTCTTCGTCCCGCAGTTCCCCCTGCCGGCCAGCGCGTACCTGGTGACGGTGCTGATCGGCGTGCTCGCCGTCTTCCCGGCCTTTGCGCTCGGCCGCCAGCTCGCCGGTCCGATCGGCGGGCTGGTCGCCGCGTTGATGGTCGGCCTGCACCCCGCCGTCCTGCAGCGCAGCCTGGGCGCCGACAACGACATCTGGAACGTCGCCCTGCCGCTCGCCACCGTCTGGGCGGTGAGCGCCGCGCTCGCCGCCGGGCCGCGCACGGCGCTCGCCTACGCACTGCTGGCGGGGATCTTCAGCAGCCTGCACGCCGCCATCTGGCGCGGCTGGAGCTTCGCCTTCGCGGTGATCCTCGGCGGCCTGGCCGCGGCGTTCACCGTGCACGCCCTGCGCTGGGCGCTGCGCCAGCGCAACGCGCGCGTCTGGCAGTCGCCGGCGGTGCGCCAGACCAGCGTGGTCGCGTGCGTCTACCTCGCCTGCGCGGCGCTGGCGACGCTCGCGGTCGGCGCCGAGGAACCGGCGCTGCGGGTGATCGCCAACCTCGCCGGCGACGTCTTCGCCAGCGGCGGCGGCGGCCAACCGCCCGCCGTGGACCTCTGGCCGTCGGCGCTCAACACCGTGTCCGAGCTGCGCCTGCCGACCCTGGGCACGATCGCGGTGGCGAGCTACGGCGCGCTGCTGTTCTTCGTCGGCTGGCTCGGCCTGCTCGCCCTGTTGCTGCCGCGCGACGGCTGGACCCCGGCGCACTTCGTCGTCTGGATCGCCGGCAATGTGCTGTACCGCTACCTGCTCACCACGGTCCTCGACCGCCGCGCGCTGCTGGCGCTGCTCGCCCTGCCGCTGCTCGGCGCCGTGGCGCTGTCGGTGACCTTCACCAAGGAGGACGACGAGCGCGACATCGGCCCGGCGCTGCTGGTGCTGACCTGGTTCCTCGCCGCGCTGTATTTCTCCTACGGCGGCCTGCGCTTCATCCTGCTGCTCGGCGCGCCGTTCGGGGT
>JBOHWA010000083.1:0-1948 GCA_050735855.1 Binatia bacterium | reverse complement strand
GCGCGCCGCCGCTGTGGGGGCGCCCTTCATCGTGATGTGGGCGCCCGACCGGGCTGCAACCAGGAGGGTCGAGGACGCGACACTGCTTCGGCTCTTCTCCATGCCCGAGCGCGTGCAGATCGCTCGCACCCAGGAGGCGTTCGATGCCTTCCTCACGTCCGTGATCGCCACCGTGGAAGTCGTCGCCGAGCGTTCGACAGAGGCGGCAGGCGCCGCCCCAGAGGTGCCGCGGCCGAGCCCGCTCGACAAGGTGCGGGCGTTCGTTGCCGCCACCAAGGACCTGCGCGGCCCGAGGGGACGTCTGTCCGCGGAGCCGATCGCTCAGCTCTACGGCGTCAGCGTCAGTCACGTGGCTGCCTGGATGGGCCGGTCTCGCCAAGCAGTCACCAAGGCACCCGAGGCGGATTCCGTACAGCAGCAGTTGGCGTTCTTCGAGCGTATCGCCCGGTTGCGCGCGGTGATGAACGAGCCGGCCGATTTCCGCCGCTGGTTGCGGATGCCGAATGAGGATCTGCAGGGAAAGAGTCCCCTGGACCTGCTCGACGCGCGTGAGCCGCAGGTCGTTGCCGATCTGGTCGACGACATGCTGACGGGGAGTCCTGGTTGACGTCCGATTTCGCGAGTTGCGCTCGCGCGCTCGCGACCGTCGCGACGATCGCTGTACACACGCGACTGATCCGGGTCGTTCCAGCTCTCGACCTCGGTCGGCGCGTTCCTCCGAACTTCCTCTTTACCTCTGGCAGACCGAACCGCTTCAATCCGGCTGGCGTCGAGTGTGTCTACTTCGCCGAGGATGAAGCGACGGCGGTTGCCGAGTACCTGAGCCGGTGGCGCGGAACCAGGGCCGAGAACCAGCCGCGCACGACGTACTGCGCCGATGTCACCCTGCGACGAGTGCTCGACCTTACCGACCGACAGGTGGTGTCGCACATGGGTCTCGCCGCAGCAGACCTGTGTGCTCCTTGGCGCGGGGCGTCGACGCCCACTGCAACCCAGGTCCTCGGGCAAGCGGTGGCGCACCAGTATCGCGTGAGCGCGATTCGCTACCCTTCAGTGTCGACAGGTCGCGCAGCGAGCGGCACGAACATTGTCGTGTATCGCGACAGCGTGCGGGCTCCCGACCAGCTGCGCATCCTTGGGCCGACGCGCCGGGCACTGCAGCACTGGCCGTGAACCGAGACTGGCGTTCTCAACTGCCGCTCATTGTGCACCGTACGGCACGTGCAGCAGCTCCACCGCGCGCCGCTTCGCCTGCTCGCCGCGGCGGTCATACCTCGCCGTCGTCGCGATGCCCGCGTGACCGGCGAGTTGCTGGACGGTCGAGATGTCTGCGCCCGCGTCGAGCAAATCGGAGACGAAGGAACGACGCAGGTCGTGCGGGGAGAACGCCTTCACGCCGGCCTGCTGGGCGCGCTTCAAGGTCATCTTGTACACCGCGTGCGGCACGAGGCGCCGCGCCACCAGGCGGCCGCCCTTCATGACTGGGATGAACAAGGGACCAGCGTCTACTCCGCGGATGCCGAGCCACGCTTGCAACGCCGCGAGAGAGCCGTTGCTCGCGTAAGCGATCCGATCCTTCCTGCCCTTGCCGGCGCGGATCGTGACGGCGCCGGTGTCGGTGTCGAAGTCTTCGACGTCGAGCTGCACGACCTCCTGCCGCCGCATGCCGGCGCCGTACAGCAGGGCGAACATCGCGGCGTCGCGTCTGCCGGCCGGTGACAGATCGGCAGCGCAGGCGGCGAAGAGCGCGCGGATCTCGCCGGCACTCAGCGCCCGGCCGCGGGGCAGCGTGTGCGCGGTGATGCCGCGCAGGTCGACAGCGCGGTGGTAGTCGTCGGCGGGGATCTGCCCGAGCCGCCAGGCCTCGCGCAGCACGCCGCGCACGGCCGCCAAGATCTTGTTGGTCGTCGCCGGCTGGTAGCGATCGGCCAGACGGGCACGTACAGCT
>JBOHWA010000082.1:0-6926 GCA_050735855.1 Binatia bacterium | reverse complement strand
GCCGAGCCCCGCGCCGGCGGGTGCCGCGACACAGCCGGCCGCACCGCTGTCGCCGGCCGTGCGCCGGCTGGTCGAGGAGCATGCGCTCGATCCGGCCCAGATCGCCGCCTCCGGCAAAGGGGGGCGGTTGACCAAGGGCGACGTGCTGACGCATCTGAGCGCCGCGCCCGCCGCGGTCGCCGAAGCCGCCAAGGCCGACGGCGCCCCACCGTCGAACGGCGCGCCGCGGCCGCCGACGCCCTACCCGCCGGCCCAGCCGGCGGCGGACGCCAAGCCGGCCGGCGGCGATGTCGAGCGCGTGCCGATGACGCGCCTGCGCCAGCGCATCGCCGAGCGCCTGCGCCAGGCCCAGGCCACCGCCGCGATCCTGACCACCTTCAACGAGATCGACATGAGCGCCGTGATGGCGCTGCGGGCGCAGTACAAGACGCGCTTCAGCGACGTGCACGGCGTGTCGCTCGGCTTCATGTCGTTCTTCGCCCGCGCCTGCGTCACCGCGCTGCAGGACATGCCGCTGGTCAACGCGCAGATCGACGGCACCGACATCGTCTACCACCAGCGCGTCCACCTCGGCGTCGCGGTCGGCACCGAGCGCGGCCTGGTCGTGCCGATCGTGCACAACGCCGATCGCATGGGCTTTGCCGACATCGAGCGCGAGATCGCCCGCCTGGCGGCCCTGGCGCGCGACAACAAGCTCGCCATCGACGACCTGAGCGGCGGCACCTTCACCATCTCGAACGGCGGCGTCTACGGCTCGCTGTTGTCGACGCCGATCCTCAACCCGCCGCAGAGCGCCATCCTCGGCATGCACAAGATCGAGAAGCGCGCGGTGGTGGTCGCCGATCAGATCGTCATCCGGCCGATGATGTACCTCGCCCTGTCCTACGACCACCGCCTGATCGACGGCGCCGAGGCGGTGACCTTCCTGGTGCGCGTCAAGGAACGCCTCGAAGATCCGAGCCGCCTGCTGCTCGGCGTCTGACGCCACCCCGCCGGCCGCACGGCCGACCTGCCTCGGAGACCATCGACATGCCTGAGTCCGCCTTCGACCTGATCGTCATCGGCGCCGGACCGGGCGGCTACACCGCCGCCATCCGCGCCGCCCAGCTCGGCATGCGCGTCGCCTGCATCGAGAAGGACCCGACGCTCGGCGGCACCTGCCTGAACGTCGGCTGCATCCCGAGCAAGGCTCTGCTCGATTCGAGCGAGCGCTACGCCGAGGTGCGCAGCCACCTCGGCGCGCATGGCATCAAGGTCGCCGGCGTCGAGCTCGACCTGGTGCAGATGCTGAAGCGCAAGGACGACGTCGTCGGGACACTGACCAAGGGCGTCGCCGGCCTGTTCCGCAAGCACAAGATCACCGCCGTACACGGCACCGCGCGCCTGGCGGCAGCCGGCCGCGTCGAGGTCAGCGGCCCGCCGGCGCAGACCCTCACCGCGCCGCACATCCTGATCGTCACCGGCAGCGCGCCGATCGAGCTGCCGAGCGCGCCGTTCGACGGCACGCGCATCGTCTGCTCGACCGAGGCGCTCACCCTGTCCGCCGTACCCAAGCGCATGCTCGTGCTCGGCGGCGGCGCCATCGGCCTCGAGATGGGCTCGGTGTGGTCGCGCCTGGGCAGCGAGGTGCTGGTGGTCGAGATGCTCGACCGCCTGGTGCCCGGCATGGACAGCAAGATGGCCGCCCTGCTGCAGCGCGCGCTCGGCAAGCAGGGGCTGAAGTTCAAGCTCGGCACGACGCTGACCAAGGCGACGGCGAGCGCCGACGGCGTGCGCGTGGCGCTGCAATCGGCCAAGGGCGGCAGCAGCGAGGAGCTCTGCGACGTGCTGCTGGTCGCCGTCGGCCGGCGGCCGTACACCGAGGGCCTCGGGCTCGAGACCGTCGGCGTCGCCCTCGATTCCCGTGGTCGCATCCCTGTCGACGCCCACTTCGCCACCACCGTGCCGGGGCTGTACGCCGTCGGCGACGTCATCGCCGGCCCGATGCTCGCGCACAAGGCGGAGGAGGAAGGCGTCGCCGCCGTCGAGCACATGGCCGGCCTGCCCGGCCACGTCAACTACGAGGCCATTCCCAGCGTCGTCTACACCGCGCCGGAGTTGGCCGCCGTCGGGTTGAGCGAAGACGACGCGCAGGCCCGCGGCCTGCAGGTGAAGGTCGGCTCGTTCCCCTACATGGCCAACGCGCGCGCCAAGTGCATGGGTGAGACCGAGGGCGCCGTGAAGGTCGTCGCCGATGCCGCCAGCGACCGCGTGCTCGGCGTCCACATCCTCGGCCCGCACGCCTCGGACGTCATCGCCGAAGCGGCGCTGGCAATGGAGTTCGGCGCCAGCGCCGAGGACATCGGACGCACCGTCCACGCCCACCCGACCCTGGCCGAGGCGCTGAAGGAAGCCGCCCTGGCCGTCGACGGCCGCCCGCTGAACATCTGAGCCGGAAGGCTCGCCCTCTCAGGGGCGAGCCTCCCGCGCAACAGCTTCGCCTTGCGAGAAGAAATCAGGCCGCCTGGCGCTCCGCGGTGACCGGCTGCGAAAACTCCGCTACCGCGAGCGGAGCCATTTCGCCCAGCAGGCGCTTGCGCACCGGCTCCACAGCCAATGACATCGTGTCGCACAGGTTGACGAACGAATACGGCCAGCCGCGCTCGTTCGACGTCACCCAGGCGTAGGCTTCCCAGTACAGGCGCTGCTGGCGTCGGCGTGTCGCGAAGCGGTACTTGCCCAGATCGATGACAGCTTCCCAGATCACCGCCAGCGCCAGCGCGCGCTCCGGGCTGATCGCCCGCGAACGGTGCCAGATATCGTCGAACTGCGACGGCAGCGCAGCATCGGGCACGAGAACCTCGTCCGATACGCCGGACCACATCCGCGGCGCACCGCGCCCACCACCTGAGCTTGCCGCAACTTGTCGAATCATAAGGTTTCTTCTTTCTCCCCCGTCAATGAACCTCCATTCACTTATCATAGACTCCGAGAGTCCTCAATCCGAAAATTCTTTACGTCCGTGTGAGGGCACCGCCCTGCTCCGCGGCCTCGCCGCGGCCTTACGGTTCGTCCGCGCCCGTGCTACGAGCCCAGGGCTTTCCCAATTCAGAAGGGGGTCGAGATGGAACAAGTGCTGGCAGGCGTGCGCGTCGTCGAGGTCGCCCAGTGGTGGTTCGTGCCGGCCGCCGGGGCGGTGCTGGCCGACTGGGGCGCCGACGTGATCAAGATCGAGCATCCGGTCACCGGGGATCCGCAGCGCGGCCTGATGACCTCCGGGCTGATCCCCAACACCGGCGGGGTCAACTTCATGGTCGAGCAGCCCAACCGCGGCAAGCGCAGCATCGGCATCGACCTCAACAAGCCCGAAGGGCTCGAGGTCCTGCACAAGCTGGTCGCCGCCGCCGACGTCTTCCTGACCAATTTTCTCCCCGCCGCCCGGCGGCGGCTGAAGATCGAGATGGAGGACATGCGCACGATCAACCCGAAGATCATCTACGTACGCGGACACGGTCAGGGCGCGCGCGGCCCGGAGAGGGAACGCGGCGGCTACGACGCCGCGTCGTTCTGGTGCCGCGGCAGCATCTGCAACGCGCTGACGCCCGTCGACGCCGCCGCGCCGGTCATGCAGCGCGCCGCCTTGGGCGATTCGACCGGCGGCCTGGCGCTGGCCGGCGGCATCGCCGCCGCCTTGTTCCGCCGCGAGCGCACCGGCGAGCCGTCGCTCGTCGATCTGTCGCTGCTCGGCACCGCGATGTGGTTGATGGCGCCCGACATCATCGCCACCAAGCTGCTCGCCGCGCCGATGCCGGCCTTCACCCGCAAGGACTCGCCCAATCCGATCGTCAACAGCTACAAGACCAAGGACGGGCGCTGGCTGTTCCTCAACATGCTGCAGCCCGACAAATTCTGGCCCGATCTCTGCCGCCGCATCGGTCGCCCGGAGCTGATCGACGACGAGCGCTTCAAGGACGGCATGTCGCGCTTCCAGAATCGCGTCGACTGCGTGCGGACGCTGGAGGACATCTTCGCCGCCCGCACCCTCGCCGAGTGGAACAGCGCCCTGGCCGACGCCGAGGGCGTCTGGGCGCCGATGCAGACCGCGCTCGAGCTGCACGACGATCCGCAGGCCCTCGCCAACGACTATCTGCCGACCATCGACCGCGGCGACGGCAAGCCGTTCACCCTGGTCGCCAACCCGGTGCAGTTCGACGAGACCGCGCCGACGTTGCGCCCGGCGCCCGATCTCGGCCAGCACACGGAAGAGATCCTGCTCGAGCTCGGCATGACCTGGGACGACCTGGCGAAGTACAAGGAAGCCGGCGCCATTTCCTAGACGTGGAGGGCGCCGGGCCCTCGGCGCCGTGTCCGCGACGTGCACCCGCCCGCCGCCCCCGCCGCCGAGGGCCCGGCGCCCGCCACAAGCCAGGAGTTCCTATGCCCGCACGCCAGCCGATCCTTGTCGGGGTCGGACAGATCACCCATCGCGCCACCGATCCGCACGACGCCAAGGAACCGCTCGAGTTGATGGCCCTGGCGGCCGAGCGCGCGGCGGCCGATGCCGGGGTGACGCTCGACGCCGTCGACGAGCTCACCGTCATCAACATCATCTCGCGCGCCTACGCCGATCCACCGGCGCAGCTCGCCGCCCGGCTCGGTATCGCGCCGGCCCAGCGTATCTACACGGCGATGGGCGGCAACTCGCCGCAGTGGCGGGTCAACGAGACCGCCGCGCGCATCGCGCGCGGCGAGGTCCGCCTGGCGCTGATCGCCGGCGCCGAGGCGATGCACGGCCTGCAGATGGCGCGCAAAGCGGGGGTGCAGCTCAACTGGGGCGAGACCGGCACGCCGGCGATGGTCGGCGACGCGCGGTGGGGCAACAACGAGGTCGAGCAGCGCCACCACGCGCTGATGCCGACCAATGTCTACCCGCTGTTCGAGAACGCCGTGCGCGCCCAGCGCGGCTGGTCGATCGCCCGGCAGCGCGACTATCTCGGCACGTTGTGCAGCCGCTTCGCCGCGGTCGCGGCCGACAATCCCTACGCCTGGTTCCGCGATCGCAAGTCGGCCGCGGAGATCACCACGGTCGGCGAGAAGAACCGCATGATCGCCTTCCCCTATCCGAAGTTCATGAACGCCATCATCGCCGTCGACCAGGCGGCCGCGCTGCTGCTCACCGACACCGAGACCGCGCGCCAGCTCGGCATTCCGTCGTCGCAGTGGGTCTACGTACGCGGCGGCGGCGACGCCACCGATCACTGGTTCGTCAGCGACCGGGTGGACTACCACTCCTCGCCCGCCATCCGCATCGCCGGCGAACGCGCGCTGGCGCAGGCCCAGCTCGACGTCAGCGAGATCGCCTACTTCGACCTCTACAGCTGCTTTCCGTGCGCGGTGCAGATCGGGGCCGACATGCTCGGCCTGGCCCCCGACGATCCGCGCCCGTTCACCGTCACCGGCGGGCTGCCCTACCACGGCGGCCCGGGCAACAACTACAGCACGCACGGCATCGCCTGCATGGTCGAACGCCTGCGCGCCACCCCCGGGGCCAGCGGTCTGGTCACCGGCGTCGGCTGGTACCTCACCAAGCACGCCGTCGGCGTCTACTCGAGCGCACCACCGACGCACCCGTTCGTGCGCGCCGACCCGGCGCTCGACCAGATGCGCGTCAACGTGCAGCCGCACCCGGCACTGGCCGAGACGGCGGATGGCCCCGGTGCGGTGGAGACCTACACCGTCCAGCACGATCGCGAAGGGCGCCCGGCGATCGGCATCGTCATCGTGCGCCTCGACGACGGCCGCCGCTGCTGGGCGACCACCAACGATCCCGACGTCCTCGCCCGCATGGAGCAGGAGGAGTTCATCGGCCGCCGCGGTCAGGTGCGCCACCACGCGCCGACCCAGGTCAACCAGTTCGAGCCGTAGCGCCGCGCCGCGGTTGACAACCCGCGGGCGAGCGCGTCACAAACGCGCTTCATCACAGCCACAGAAGGAGGAACGACTATGGCGCTTCGATTGGGCGACACCGCCCCCGATTTCACCGCGACAACCACCCAGGGGCAGCTCACGTTTCACGAGTGGATCGGCAACAGTTGGTGCGTGCTCTTCTCGCACCCGAAGGATTTCACGCCGGTCTGCACCACCGAGCTCGGCGAGACCTCGCGGCTCAAGCCGGAGTTCGACAAGCGCAACGTCAAGGTCATCGGGTTGAGCGTCGACCCGGCCGACTCACACAGCAAGTGGGCCGACGACATCAAGGAGACGCAGGGCCACGCGCTCAACTTCCCGCTGATCGCGGACTCGGACCGCAAGGTCTCGGACCTGTACGACATGATCCACCCGAACGCGAACAACACCCTGACCGTGCGCTCGGTCTTCATCATCGACCCGGCAAAGAAGGTGCGCCTGATCCTCACCTACCCGGCCAGCACCGGCCGCAACTTCGCCGAGATCCTGCGCGTCATCGACTCGCTCCAGCTCACCGACAAGCACAGCCTCGCCACGCCGGTGAACTGGCAGCCGGGCCAGGACTGCATCATCGTCCCGTCGCTCTCCGACGAGGCCGCCAAGGAGAAGTTCCCCGGCGGTTGGAAGACGCTCAAGCCGTACCTGCGCGTCGTCGCGCAACCGAAGTAGCCACTGCGCCGCTGCCGCCGGGGCAACTCGGCGGCACGCGGCGGCAGCGCCCGGCGCTAGCCGGTCCGCCTGGCGCCGTCCGCCCCGCCAGCCGCGAGCAGGCCGTCGACCAGCTCGCGCATGTCCGCGAGGGACACCGACGGCTCGAGACCGATCTCGTAGGCCGGCACCGCGGCGACCAACTCGGCGAGGCTCTGCTCGCGCAGCTGGACCAGTGGCGTCGGGGCAAGCATCTCGAGCACCGCGGCGAAGGCCCAGTAGCGGCGCAGATCGTTGACGATCAGATCGCCGGCGCGCACGCGGCCCTGCGC
>JBOHWA010000081.1:0-1752 GCA_050735855.1 Binatia bacterium | reverse complement strand
GGGGGAGTGGGAGATCGCCAGCGGGGCGCTCCAGGCGTCGCTCGACCTGACCCGGAGAGTTCGCACGGGGCTCAGCTACGAGGCGGCGATCCTCGCCTTCCTGGCCGACGCGCGAATTGAGGCGGGGGATCTCGACGGCGCGCGCGAGCGGGCCGACGAGGCGGTCGCCGTCGCGCGCCGACGCCAGACCGCTGTCTACGAGATCGTCGCGCTGCTCGCCCGCGCCCGCGTGCGGCTGGCAACCGACGGTGCATTACCGGCGGTCGAGCACGACCTCGACGACGCGACGGCCGCCGTCGAGCAGACGACCGCGCGCGGCTACCTGCCCGCCATTCATGTCGAGCGGGCGCGGCTCGCCGCCCTGCGCGGCGACGCGCGGGAACGCGAGCGCCACCTGCGAGAAGCACACCGGCTCTTCGTCGACATGGGTGCCACGCCGCGTGCCGAGTGCGTCGCCGCAGAGATGGAACGCGCCAGCGGGCTCGTATCGTGACCTGCGTACGCTCGCCTGCGAGCCCGGATCGGGATTGCAGGATGTCGTCGGTGCGCCGCGACGGGTGACTCAGATGCCCGTGAAGAGCAGATCGAGCGCCGCGATCAGTTCATCGCGCCGCCCGCGCAGATCGCCGGCGGCGCTGCCGAGGGCCTTGACGGGAAGAGCTGCCAGCTCCTGAAAGAGGATCGCGTAGGATTTCCCCTCGATCTCGACGATCGGGTTCAGCCGGCCGATGGGTTTGCCGTTCAGTCGCTTCACCGCCGTGAGCGGCGCGACCACGCGCGTCGCCAGGTCGCGCAACAGATCGGCCTGCAGGTCGAGCAGGAAGGGATAGCGAGTGTTGCCGGCCTGACGGAACAGGTCGAACTGGGGCATCAGAACTTCAGAACTTGCGCCAGGTGTCGCTGAACACACCGTCGCGAGCCACCAAGCCGTTGTAGGACTCGATCGCCTCGCGATTCTCATCCAGCCAGGTGTCGCGCCGCTTGCGCCGCACGGCCTCGATCGCCGCGGCCTCGAAGACCTCGGACAGATTCAACCCCAACGCCTTCGCCTCGCGGACCACATCGGCGCGGATGGACACGTTCGTCGCCACTTTACGTGCGGGTCTCATGCAGTCTCCAATGATGCGCACACACTATGCGTACGATCCCTGCGAGACAAGGGATCCGCCTATCACACGGCCCGCGGGCTGCCGTCGAACCAGCCAGTTGCCCATAGGCGAAAATTCAGCGAAGGTGCCCCCGTGTCGACTGCCGCCGCACGGGATCGTCTCGCCGCCCTCCACCTGCCCGGGGTGCGCTTCGGCGCCCAGCCGATCGAGGCGGTGCGCCGTCTGCCGAGCGGCATCGCGGCGCTCGATGAGCTGCTCGGCGGCGGGCTGCCGCGCGGCTATCTGAGCGAGATCGCCGGCGCGCCGTCGAGCGGGCGCACGGCGTTGATGCACGCGCTGCTGGCGTCGGCGACGCGCGCTGGCGAGGTGGCGGCGCTGATCGATCTGGCCGATGCGCTCGAGCCGCCGTCGCTGGCGCGCGCCGGGGCCGCTCTCGAGCGCGTGCTGTGGGTGCGGCCGCCGTCGGCGCCGATCGCGCTCAAATGTGCCGAGTTGGTGCTCGGCGCCGGCGGCTTCGGCCTGGTGGCGCTCGACCTCGACGCGCGGCCGGCGCCGCGCCCGCTGCCGCGACCGGTCTGGCTGCGCCTGGCGCAGGTCGCCCGCCGCGCCGGCGTCGCCTTTCTGGTCTGCGCCCCGCGCCGCG
>JBOHWA010000080.1:0-3774 GCA_050735855.1 Binatia bacterium | reverse complement strand
CGGTTGGGATGAGCACGGCGCCGAGGGACCGGCCGCCCTCCACCAGGCTGGGATCTCGCCGGCAGTGAGGCAAGCCCGCGGCGGTGCAGGACGGTGCCGAGAAAGCGGACACGAGGGTGTGCGCCGGATTCAAACTGACCCACTACGCCGCTGCCCGCTGCCCACCGGTCACCGGTCACGCACTCTCTTCAGTACTGGTCCGCCCGCAGCATCGCGTCCGTCCCCCCGTCGACGAACAGCACGCTGCCGCAGCAGAAGCGCGCTTCGGGGCCGAGGAGGAAGGCGACGGCGGCGGCGACGTCTTCGGGGCGGCCGAAGGCGCCGGTCGGGATCGGGAAGCCGCGGATGGCGGGGCCGTAGCGCGCGTCGTCGAGGCCGGCCTGTAGCAGCGGCGTCTGGATCGGGCCGGGCGCGACGGCGTTGAGGTTGATGCCGGCGCCCGCCCATTCGGCGCGCGGCGCCTGGCGGCGCAGCCAGCGGGTCAGCGCCAGCTTCGAGCCGGCGTAGTTCTGCTGGCCTGCGAGCGCGACGGCGAGGCGGCGCGCCTCGGCTTCGTCGCCGGCCAGGCAGGCGGCGACCAGCGGCGAGTCGGTGTTGGGCAGGGTGCTCGAATTGGACGAGATCGCCACCGCGCCGGCGGCGGCGCCGCGCGCCAGCGCGCCGCGCAGGCCGTCGAGCACCGCCTGGGCGCCGAAATAGTTGAGCGAGACGATCAGGGCCATGTCGGCGATGTGCGGGCCGACCCCGGCGCTGACCACCAGGCCGTCGAGGACGCCGCCGCAGGCGCGCTCGACGGCGCCGAGCGCGGCGCTGCGCCCGGCCGGCGTGGCGAGGTCGGCGACGACCTCGGCGTCGCGCAGGTCGATGCCGATGACCTGCCGCCCATCGCGCTCGAGCCGCGTGCGCACGGCGGCGCCGATGCCGGAGGCGGAGCCGGTGATGGCTACGGTGCGCATACAGTCTCCTTCACTGAGATCTCCGGTAGCGCGGGCCTCCGTGCCCGTCTGGGCTCCGTCCGCGGAGCCCAGCACGTGCGAGCTCGGGCGTTTCGCTCTTCTGCTTCCGCGCTGCTCCAATCGATGCTGGACCCCCAGGGCGGGGTCCAGACGGGCACGGAGGCCCGCGCTACGGGACGTCTGAGTAGCGCTCGCCTCGACGGGCGACGACGCCTCACGACCAGAACTCGTCGACCGCGAAGAGGTCCCAGACGAACTCCCACACTTCCACCACCTGGCCATCCTCCAGGCGCAGGCGCAGGCAGGTCGGGTTGTCGAGCGTGCGCCCGGCGCGCGTGCCGTGGCCGCGGAACAGGGCGACGGCGTGCGCGTCGTTGGCCAGCACGTCGATGAGGTCGAGATGGAAGGTGTCGTCGGTCAGCGCCCGCACCTTGAGCAGGAAGGCGAAGACCGCCTCGCGCCCGCGATGCGTGCCGGCGAGTTGGCCGCGGCGGCCGGGGAAGCGCCACACGGCGTGCTCGGGGATCAGCCCCAGGATGGTGGCGACGTCGCCAGCGCGAAAGGCAGCGAACAGTGCGCGGATGCGGACGGCGTTCGGATGCTCGCTCATGGCGCGACCTCGGCCGGGCGTCAGGCGAGCCACGGCGGCACGGGCAATCCCTTGGTCCGCAGGAAGGCCGGATTGAACAGCTTGCTCTGATAGCGGGTGCCGTAGTCGCAGAGCACGGTGACGATGGTGTGACCCGGGCCGAGTTGGCGCGCCACCTTGATCGCGCCGGCGACGTTGATGCCGGTCGAGCCGCCGACCACCAGGCCCTCGTCGGCGAGCAGAGCGAAGATGATCGGCAACGCCTCGGCGTCGCTCACCTGCAGGGCATCGTCGACCGGCGCGCCCTCGAGGTTGGCGGTCACCCGCCCCTGGCCGATGCCCTCGGTGATCGACGTGCCCTCGGCCTTCAACGAGCCGTGCGCGTAGTAGTGATACAGCGCCGAGCCGTGCGGGTCGGCGAGCACGATGCGCACCGAAGGCTTGCGCTCCTTCAACGCCAGCCCGACGCCGGCGAGCGTGCCGCCGGTGCCGACCGAGGCGACGAAGGCGTCGACCGCACCGCCGGTCTGCGCGAAGATTTCCGGCCCGGTGGTCTCGTAGTGCGCCCGGCGGTTGGCGAGGTTGTCGAACTGGTTGGCCCACACGGCGCCGCGCGGGTCGCGGCCCGCCAGCTCGTCCGCCAGGCGCCCGGACACGCGCACATAGTTCTGCGCATCGCTGTACGGCACCGCCGGCACCAGGCGCAGCTCGGCGCGGCACAGGCGCAGCATGTCCTTCTTCTCCTGGCTCTGCGTGTCGGGCATGACGATCACGGTGCGGTAGCCGAGCGCGTTGGCGACCAGCGCCAGACCGATGCCGGTGTTGCCCGCCGTGCCTTCGACGATGACGCCGCCCGGCCGCAGCGCGCCGCGCGCCTCGGCGTCGCGCACGATCGCCAGCGCGGCGCGATCCTTCACCGATCCGCCCGGGTTGAGGAACTCGCACTTGCCGAGGATCTCGCAGCCGGTCTGCTCGGACGCGGCGCGCAGGCGGACCAGAGGCGTATTGCCAATCAGCTCGATGAAGCCGTTCGCCTGCATGGGACCCGGCGCTCGTAGCACAGGAGGTCCCGGGCCGCGAGCGAGGATGTTGCCGGCCCCTACGCCTGATGGCACGGACCCTGGTAGAACCCGGTCCATGCGCATCGTCGTGCTCGATGGACAGACGCTGAACCCCGGCGACAACCCGTGGGACGATCTGGCGGCGCTGGGCGAGTTGACCGTCTACGATCGCACCGCGCCGGGGCAGATCGTGGCGCGCGCCGCCGACGCCGAGGTGGTGTTGACCAACAAGACGCCGGTCGATGCGGCGGCGCTGGCGGCGCTGCCGCGCCTGCGCTTCATCGCCGTGCTGGCGACGGGGTACAATATCGTCGACGTCGCCGCGGCGCGCGCGCGCGGCATCCCGGTCGCCAACGTCCCCGAATACGGCACCGCCGGCGTCGCGCAGCACACCATGGCGTTGCTGCTCGAGCTCTGTGTGCGCGTCGGCGATCACCAGCGCGCCGTCGCGGCGGGCGAATGGACGCGCGCCCCGGACTTCTGCTTCTGGCTCACGCCGCCGCGCGAGCTTGCCGGGCTGACCATCGGGTTGGTCGGCTTCGGCCGCATCGGCCGGCGCGTCGGCACCCTGGCGCGCGCCTTCGACATGCGGGTGCTCGCCCACAGCCGGTCGCGCGCCGGCGCTCCAGACTGGCCGGGCTTCGCCTGGCGCGACATTCCCGCCCTGTTCGCCGAGGCCGACGTGGTCAGCCTGCACTGCCCGCTCACCACCGACAACGCGCGCTTCGTCGACGCGCCGCTGCTGGCGCGCATGAAGCCAGGGGCCGTGCTGATCAACACCGCGCGCGGCGGCCTGGTGGACGAAGCCGACCTCGCCGAGGCGCTGCACGCCGGCCGCCTCGCCGGCTATGCCGCCGACGTGCTCTCCAGCGAACCGCCCGCCGCCGACAACCCGCTGCCGGCGGCACCGCACTGTGTCATCACGCCGCACATCGCCTGGGCCAGCCTGCCGGCGCGTCGCGAGCTGATGAGGATCAGCGTTGCCAACGTCGCCGCATTCGTTGCAGGTACGCCAGCCAACGTGGTCAACTGATCGGGCCGGTCGGTAGTGGCTCAGTGTGAGGCTCAGGTCAGCCTCGCGGTGAGTCACGCAGCCGGCGAGTGGCAGCCTGGTGGAGGGCGCCGGTCCCTCGGCGCCGGGCTCGCCGCGCGCACCGCAGTTGGGTTC
>JBOHWA010000079.1:0-3962 GCA_050735855.1 Binatia bacterium | reverse complement strand
GCCCTCCGGCGCCGAGGGCCCGGCGCCATCCAGGCGTCCTAGCGGGCGAGGGCTACGGCGACTCGACCAGCGCCGTGACGAAGCCGTCGTTGGCGGCGATGGCGAGATCGGCGTGTTTGAAGTCGTTGACCAGGATGGAGAACACGACCGTGGTGCCGCCGCGCGTGATTGCGATGCCCGAGAGCGCGGCGGCGTCGTTGAGTAGGCCGGTCTTGGCGCGCGCCAGATCGCGGGCGCCGGCGGCGCGCTTGCCGAGCGTGCCGTCGCGGCCGGCGATCGGCAGCGCGGCGAGGAAGTCGGGGCCGAAGGCGAACGACGCCTGCGCGGCGCGCAGCGCCCCGACCAGGGCGCGCGGGGTGACGCGGTTGTCGTGCGACAGACCCGAGCCGTCGAGCAACCGCAGGCCAGTGGTGTCGACGCCGGCGGCGCGCAGCTGCTGCAGCACGACGGCGAGCCCGCCGTCCCAGGTGCCGGGCGGCCCGCTGACTTGCGCGCCGAGATTCTTCACCAGCATCTCGGCGATGTTGTTGTTGCTGTGCTTCATGCACAGCCGCACGATCTCGGCCAGGGATGGGCCTTCGAAGGCGAGCAGCTCGCGGGCGCCGGCCGGGAGCGGGCCGACGCGCAGCGGCCCATCGACGGCGATGCCGACGGCGCGCAGTTGCATCTCGAAGACCGAGCCCGCGTAGCGCACCGGATCGGAGACGCTGCGGAAGATCGTCGTCGCGTCGCGCGCCGGCGCGCGGCCGGCCACGACGATCTCGTCGCCGCTCGCCGCGGCGCGCCGTTCGACGCTGAGCGCGGCGCCGCGGCCCAGTTGCACCTGGTCGAGCAGGGTGAAGTAGGGAACCGGCGGATCGATGGTGACGCGGCGGGCCGGATCGACCTGCACGGCAAACGATCCGTAGTTGGCGGTCAGCGCGGCGACCGGGGCGTGAAAGGCGCGCGCCGAGCCGCCGCCCCAGCTCGGGTTCCAGCGCTGCGCATCGAAGTAGCTGTCGTCGAGGATCACCCCGTCGCGCACGCGGCGCAGACCGAGACGGCGCAGGTCGGCGGCCAGCCGCCACCATTCCTCCGAGGTCAGGGCCGGATCGCCGCCGGCCTGCACCGCGAGCGTGCCGACCGCACCGGCGGCGTCGAGGGGGGCGTCGGCGACGATGCGGGTGGTGAAGTGGTGGGTCGGGCCGAAGGTCGCCAGCGCCGCCAGCGCGGTGAGCACCTTCTGATTCGAGGCCGGCACCAGGGCGCGATCGGGCTGGTGGGCGAAGAGCACCTGCCCGTCGGCCGCGCGCACGACCAGCGCGGCGACGCTGGCGCCGCGCAAGCCGGGGTGCTGCAGCGCGGTGTTGAGGCGCACGGTCAGATCGTCGCCGTGTGCGGTGCCGGCCAGGCCCAGCGCGCAGAGCAGCGCGGCGAGCTGGCGGATCACCCGCATCCGTTCAGTGCGTGGGCGATGCCGCGGATCAGCTCGTTGACCGTCACCGCGCCGTCACCGTTGGGGTCGGTCGCCAGGCACAGGGCCAGGCTGCGGCTGCCGAGGCTGATGTTGATGCTGGTGATCATGTCGCTCACCGCGACCGCCCCGTTGAGGTCGCAGTCGCCGGCACAGGGCACCGGCAGGAAGGGATCGGAGAAGCGCGGGTTGGTGAGGAACTCGTCGTCGGTCAGCGTCAGCAGAAAGGCCAGCAGGTCATCCTTGCTGCGCTGCGGCAGGTCGGCGAAGCCGACGATGAACTGGCCGCGGTTCGGGCTGTCGGCCCCGTTGCCGGCGTAGACGCCCTCGGCGAGGGTGCGGCCGCCGGCCTCGTAGTGGGCGAGCACCCCTTCCAGCGTCGCGATGCTGCCGTCGTGCATGTACGGCGCGGTCACGGCGATGTTGCGCAGCGTCGGCGCCTTGAATCGCCCCATGTCCTCCGGCGTGCCGGAGATCTCGTACACGCCGGTGTTGTCGGGCGGATAGCAGCCCATCGCCTGCGGGCCGGGGCCGTCGCACTGCTTGGCGGGTGGCAGGGTATCGCAGACCAGCAGATCGAGCTTGGGCAGGCCGAAGTTCTCGCATTCCAGGTTGTAGAGGGCGTTGTTGTGGAACGGCGGGTTCTCCTCCGGCTTGTCGACATAGTCGACCGAGGTGCTGAGGTTGAAGCCGGCGTGGCAGTGGAAGCATTCCACCCGCTCGTCGTCGAAGAAGAGATTGCTGCCGCGCACGGCGGCCGGCGAGATGGCGTTGTCGTCGATGCCGAAGACGTAGCGATCAAATGGCGAGTTGCCCGACACCAGGGTGCGCTGGAAGCTGGCCAGCGCCCGGGTGATCGTCTTCAGGCTGTAGGGCTCGGCTTCGCCCGGAAACGCCTCGGCGAACATGCGCTGATAGCGCGTGTCGGCGGCCAGGCGGGCGAACAACTCGTCGTCGCGACCGGACAGGCCGAGCTCCACCGGGTCGGTGCCGAGCAGCGGGATCAACGCCTGCTCCGCCAGGTTGAACTGGTTCGGATTGGCCCAGGTCAGGGTGAAGTTGTAGGCGACGTTGGCGAGGCTCATCGAGTTGCGCGGATGGATCTCGTCGGTCGAGCCGATGGCCTGCGCGCGGCCATCGGTGAACGCCTTGTCCTGTTGATGGCACGACGCACAGGAGAACGTCTCGTTGCCCGACAGGCGAGTGTCGTAGAACAGCAGCCGGCCGAGCTCCACCTTCTCCCAGGTGAGAGGGTTGTCGGCCGGGATCTTCGGCGCCGGAAAGCCGAGCGGTTGCTTGAACTCGAACGGCGTCTCGCCGCGCGCCGTCGACGCGCTCGCGACGGCGAGCAGCAGGGCGAGGGCTGCGATCGGGTGGAATGGCGGTCGGCGGGCGAACACTGTGCCTCGATTCTGGGGACCAGTGACGCTTAGGTCAAGGCGACCTGTCGCCGCAGGCATTGCTTGGCGTCGGGCGCTCCCCTATACGAAACGCGCCCGATCGCGGGCGAGACCAGTGCAAGGAGAACGCCCGGCATGGCCGAGACCTTCGAACTGACCGACGCGATGCGCGCCCAGATCGGCAGCGAATCGCAGCCCTGGAACATGGAAGTGACGACCACCAGCGTGCGGGCCTTCGCGCGCGGCGTCGGCTACACCGACCCGGTCTACTTCGACGTCGAGGCGGCCCGCCGCGCCGGCTACCGCAACCTGCCGGCGCCGCCGACCTATCTGGGCACGCCGGTGTTCATCCCGGGCGTGTCCGACGACACCTTCAGCGCGCCGCGCGCCAGCCGGCAGGGCGTCAAGCACGGGCTCAAGGGCCTGCTCGACGGCGGTACGGAGACCGAGTACTTCGCCACCATCTGTGCCGGCGACACGCTGACCATGGTGGCGCGCGTCGCCGCACTCGACGTGCGCACCAGCCCGTCGCTCGGCAAGATGTTGCTGATGACCACCGAGACGACCTTCACCAACCAGCACGGCGAGCGCGTCGCCGTGCAGCGCGGCCAGGCGATCTTCTACTGAGCATGGCGACGGAGGGAACGGCCGTGAGCTGGGAGACCATCAACGAAGGCGATCAACTGCCGGAGCTGCGCAAGCGGCCGGACGTGCCGCAGCTGGTGAAGTACGCCGCCGGCTCGGGCGACTTCAATCCGCTGCACTACGACTTCAGCTTCCCGCAGGCGAAGGAGATCGGCTCGATCATCGTGCACGGCCGCTTCAAGTACGCCGCGCTCGGCGAGCTGGTCTCCAACTGGCTGGCGCACCGCGGCCGCATCACGCAGATCTCCTGCCAGTACCGCGGGATGGATCTGCCGTACACAGACATCATCTGCCGCGGCAGCGTGGCGAAGAAGTGGGAAGCCGGCGGCGAGCGCCTGGTGGAGCTCACCATCGGGACGTATTCGTCGTCGGGCAGGTCGACGCGCGCCCACCGCGCCCCGAGCGGGAACGACACGCCGGCGACGTCGGACCAGGCAATGGTCTTGTCGCTCAACACGTTACGG
>JBOHWA010000078.1:0-2454 GCA_050735855.1 Binatia bacterium | reverse complement strand
GGGGTGGGGGGCGGTGCACGTCGCGAGCACGGCGCCGAGGGACCGGCGCCCTCCAGGTCGTCTCGTGCTGCCGGGGGCGGCGTCAGCGAGGCGCGAAGGTCAGCGGCAGGTGCTCGATGCCGCGCAGGAAGAGCGACGGCAGGCGTTCCACCGGCCCGGCCACGTCCCAGCGCGCGAAGCGTTCGAGCAGGTGGGTGAAGGCGATGCGCCCTTCCATGCGGGCGAGCTGCGCGCCGAGGCAGAAGTGCTCGCCGAAGCCGAAGGCGACGTGGCGGGCGGCGTCGCGCGAGATGCGGAAGGCCTCCGCGTCGTCGCCGAAGACGGCCTCGTCGCGATTCGCCGAGGTGTAGAGCAGGTAGAGCCGCTCGCCTTCGCGGATCGGCGTGCCGCGCAGCTCGGTGTCGCGCGTCGCGACGCGCATGAAGCTCGAGATCGGACTGCCCCAGCGCAGCATCTCTTCGATGGCGCGCGGCATCAGCGCCGCGTCGCCCGCCAGCAGGGCGCGCTCCTCCGGGTGCGTAGCGAGGGCCAGTGCGCCGTGCGACAGCAGGTTGCGGGTCGTCTCGTTGCCGGCGACCAGCAGGGTCATGCAGAACATCAGGAGGTCGAACTCTTCGAGCCGCTCGCCGTCGATCTCGGAATGGACCAGGACGGAGATGATGTCGTCGGCGGGGGCGGCGCGCCGCTCGGCGATGACGCGGCCGAAGTACTCGAGCAGCTCGACCGACTGGGCCATGTTCTCCGCCGTCGGGGTGCTGCCCGCCTCGATGACCGCATCCGACCAGCGCTTGAAGGCCGCCCGGTCCTCGCCCGGCACGCCGAGCATGTCGGCGATCACCAGCATGGGCAACGGCGCGGCGTAGGCGTCGACGAAGTCGACCGGTCCGTCGCCGTCGAGGCCGGCCAGCAGGGTCCGCGAGGTCGCCTCGATGGTCGCCTCGAGCGCCCGCAGCCGCCCCGGGCTGAAGGCCGGCTGGACCAGCTTGCGGTACTTCGCGTGCTCCGGCGGGTCCATGTAGATGATCGACTGGCGCCGCATGATCGGCCGGTCGATGTCGCTCAGCAGCACACCGCGCCCCGAGCAGAAGGTGGCGGGATCGCGCGAGACCGCGACCACGTCTTCGTGCCGCGACAGCACCCAGAAGCCGGGCGTCGGGTGCCAGTGGATCGGCGCCTCGGCGCGCAGGCGGCGGTAGTCCGGCAGCGGATCCCCGGCGTGGAAGTGCGGATCGTGCAGCGGCGGCGAGAAGTCCATAGGAAGCGCGGCACGCTATGCGGGCGATGCTGGAGCGTCAAGCGCGAGCGAACCGGCTTGCCGGCGCCGGGGGGGGCGGTCGGGGTGCTCGCCGCCAACACGGCGCCGAGGGACCGGCGCCCTCCAGGGGCGTCAGCAGCCGCTCAGTGCGCGGGTCACCGCGGCGATCAGCTCGCCGATGCTGACGTTCTGATTGCCGTCGCGGTCGAAGGCCGTGCACGTGCCGCCGCTGCCGAGCGCCTGGTTGACGCCCTCGATGAGCTCGGCAACGGTGACCCGGCCGTCGCCGCTGCAGTCGCCGTCGCAGACTTCCGGGACGGCGGTCGCGGTCGGGGTCGTCGTCTCGGTCGGCGCGGCGCCGGTCGGGGTCGCCGCCTGCGGCAGGTCGATGCCGAGGGCGAGCACGCCGAGGTAGCCGTCGCCCTCGGCGCCGACGTCCAACGCCAATTGTTCGAGCTGCCCGTCCTGCAGCACGCCGTCGCCGGCGTTGGAGGTCGGGTTCTGGCCGCGCGCGGCATAGACGCCGGTCGCATAGACCTCCGCCGTCACGCTCTCGGGGAAGTACAGCTGCGAGGTCACGTAGGTCTGGTCGTCGACGTGCACCTTGAAGTGGATGTGGGTCGTGCGGCCGGCGTACCAGCCGGGGTAGACGGTGGCGAACTCGGCGACGCCGTCGCCATCGGTCACCTGCAGGCCGCGCATGAAGGTCTGGCCGCGCGTGTCGACGCGGTTCTCGCCCTGATTGGCGTAGCCGGAGTAGAGCCCGCCCGCGTCGGTGTGCCAGACGTCGACCACCGCGTTGGCGATCGGCGCGCACGAACCGGCGTCGACCACCTGCAGGCGCAGGGTCAGCGCCGCGCCCGGGCGGGCCTCGGTGATGTCGCGGCGCAGCAATGCGGGGTCGAAGTAGAACGGCCCCGCCGTCTGCTGCGGCGTCAGCACACACGCCGGCGCCGCCCGCGCCGTTCGCCCGGGCCGCAGCCCGGCCCACGCCGCCACCCCGAGCACACCCAACCCGCGCAGCACAGTTCTTCGCTTCATGTCTCCAAGGACGATCGAAATCGTCAAAGGTTAGCCTTGATGTGACAGAAAAAGATCAACGCGAAGGCGCGAAGGCGCGAAGGCCAGAGGAGCGCAGCTGTGGAGCGAGCGTTCCCGGAACCACATCGCGGATGCGGATTGGGAAAGAGCCGGCCGGG
>JBOHWA010000077.1:0-8412 GCA_050735855.1 Binatia bacterium | reverse complement strand
CCTGCAGCAGCGCCAACCAGTCGGCAGCGAGCGCCGCGTCGCCGTCCTCGGCGGCCGCCAGGCCTAGTTTGCCGCGAACACCCGCGAGCCAGCATGCGGCGTACTGGCCAGGAAACGCGTCGATCACCTCGGTGGCGCGCGCGACCGCCTGCTCGGTCGACGGATCGATCAGCGGCAGCAGCGTCTCGGCGAAGCGCGCCAGGTTCCAGCCCGCGATCGTCGGCTGGTTGCCGTAGGCGTAGCGCCCGTGCGCGTCGATCGAGCTGAAGACGGTCTGTGGGTCGTACGCCTCCAGGAAGGCGCAGGGGCCGTAGTCGATCGTCTCGCCCGACAGCGTCATGTTGTCGGTGTTCATCACCCCGTGGATGAAGCCGACCAGCATCCACTGGGCGATCAGGGCGGCCTGGCGCGCGGCGACCCGGCCGAGCAGCCCGAGGTAGCGATCGGGATCGGCCGCGAGATCGGGATCGTGGCGCGCGATGACGTAGTCCGCCAGCGTGCGCACCGTGTCGTATGCACCGCGCGCGGCGAAGAACTGGAACGTCCCGACGCGCACGTGGCTTGCGGCGACGCGCGTCAGCAGCGCGCCGGGGAGCGGCCGGTCGCGCTCGACCACCTCGCCGCTGCGCACGGCCGCCAGCGCCCGGGTGGTCGGGATGCCGAGCGCGTGCATCGCCTCACCGATCAGGTACTCGCGCAGCACCGGGCCGACCGCCGCCCTGCCGTCGCCGCCGCGCGAGAACGGCGTGCGCCCGGAGCCCTTGAGTGCGATGTCGCGCCGCCGGCCGTGCCGATCGATCACCTCGCCGAGCAGCAGCGCGCGCCCGTCGCCGAGCTGCGGGCTGAAGCCGCCGAACTGGTGTCCGGCGTACGCCTGCGCGATCGGCGTCGCGCCCGCCGGCACCAGGTTCCCGGCGAACACCGCCGCGGCGAGCGCCGGGGCGAGCCCGGCGACGTCGAGACCGAGCTCCGCAGCAAGCCCCTCGTTGAGACGCAGCAGCACCGGCGCCGGCACGGGCGCCGGCGTCACCGCTGCGTAGCAGCCCTCCAGCTCGCGGGCGTAGGTATTGTCGAAGCGAAACAGCTCGGGGGCGGCAGCAGTGCTCATCGGCAGCGATCTCAGCGCGCTCGTAGCCGAAGCGCACGGCTGACGATCCCACGCTCGGCGCACGCCAGCAAGCCGGGCGGGTCGGACGGCACGGGGGTCGCCCAAGCCATCGCCCGCCACGCTGCAGTCCTCGCGCTTGCTCGATTCGCGGGTGCTCATCCCAAGGTCCCTTCCCCGCTTGCGGAGAAGGACAGGATGGGGGGGCTGCTCGAACCACGGCTCGGGCTCACAGCGGCATGGCAATGCACAGGTGAAGCCGGTGAATTGCGCCTTCAAACGAGACAGAGTGAATGGCCCGCCTACGCCAACGCGCAGCGCACCCCGCGCGCGCTGCGCTGTGGCCAGCCATTGACGCGCGAGGCGTACCACGCGTCGCGCTGGGTCGTGACCCCGTTCCACCTCTACGACTGCGGCTCAAGAGACGAGTGAGGCGAGGAGGGCTGTCAGCGCCAACGAGGCAGCGCCAACGGTGAGGGAACGCAGGATCGTGCGCCACACCCGGGTCTGGCCCAGTCGAGCCAGGATGATCGAGGTGAGGGTCAGCGACGCCAGGGCGGCGACCAGCGTGTACTCCCACAGCCACGGTCCGGGGAAGAAGTAAGCCATGGCCACCGGCAAGGTGCCTCCCAGGAGAAAGGCGCCGCCGGCGCGCAACCCCGCTCGCCAGGGGGTGCCAGGCGGCATGACTTCGCGGATGCCGTATTCCGCGTCGATCTGCGCCGACAGGGCATCGACGGCGCTGAGCTCCTCAGCCACCTGCCGCGCCAAGGCGGGGCTCAGCCCCTTGGCTTCGTAGTGCCCCGCCAGCTCGGCGATCTCCTCCTCGGGGCTCAGGGCCAGGCGCCTCTTCTCCTTCTCGATCAGCCCCAACTCCACTTCGCGATCGGCGCTGACCTCACCGAACTTTACTCCGGCCAGCGAGATGGCCCCGGCGAGAGCGGTGAGAACGATGACCCCGTAGACCGTCGCAGGAGCTGCGCCCGCACCCGCCAGCCCTTCGCTCATCGCCGCAACGGCGATGATGCCGTCGTTCACGTCCGCGACATGGGCCCTGACGCGGGCGGGATCGGCCAACCGGAAGATCGACCCCAGCAGGCCGCGCGGCGGATCGGGTTCAGCTCTCGCCACGGCGGAGGATCCCGGAGACACCAAGTGCCAGCGAGCCGAGCCGGCCGACGCAGGGGACCGACATGGCCGCGACGATGCGCCCGCCCGCTTCGAAGGTCAACCACGCCGCCGGCGTGATGGCGGTGACGTCTCGGAGAACCTGCTATGTCAATCGTCCACGGCCGTAGGCGACAAACACCAACAGTAGCCCGGTGATCAGCGGTATCAGCGCGGTCGCGAAGCCACCGGTCGCGAATGCGATGACGGTCGCCCCGATCATGATGATCGCCAGGCCGACGGCCGCCAGCGGCGTCAGTTGGGTCCGAATGCCCGTCAGGCCCGGCAGGATGAGGCCGAGCCCGCCGAGCACCTCGGCCACACCGATGAAGCGCAGGAATGCGCCCGGGAGGGCGATATCCTTCGTCATCTCTTCGATCGGCAGCACCAGCTTCGATCCGCCGGCGAACAGGAAGAGCAGCGCCAACAACCCCTGGATGATCCACAACGCACGGTTCATATCCGACCTCCGATGTCGTCGCACCATATTGACGAACGGGAGGGTCGGTTGTCGACGACCACCTGTCGCGGGGAGAGGGGTGTGACCGGTGACCGGGCTTTGCCCAAGGAATCCGCAAGCCACAACGGACTGCACGGATTCGGCGGATTTCTGAGCCCTACTCCGTGAAATCCGCTCAATCCGTGCAATCCGTTGTTGGGTCCCTGCGTTGTTGGGCAAAGCCCAGTGGCAGTCCGACGAACGCGCACATCGCCCGCATGAGCTCTCCTAACGCACCGCGATCGTGAGGCTCGCGATCAGGTTGAAATTCGGTACCGGTATCCGGTGTGCCGATGTGCCCATCTCGTACACCGCGAGACCGGCGCCCTACGCCGTGGCGGCGAGGATCGTGCTCAGCAACGCGGCCGTCGCGGCGAGCGCGAGCGCCGGAACCGTCCTGGTGATCCGCTTGCGTCCCATTCGCCCCCCGGCAACGACACCCCCCGCGTGCCTCACTGAATCCAGCCCTGCTGCTCGAATCGCGACTTGAGCTGTGCCGCGATCTCGTTGGCGGCCTCCTTGGCCCGGCCCTCCACCTTGCTGCTGCCGCTCGCCTCGCCGTACACCTTCATGCCGCTGCTGACGACGAGGCCGACCGGGTTGCCGGTCGCGGCGGCGCCGGCGACGGCCATCAACGCACTGGGCGATTTGTTCCCGCCGGACTGCACGGTGCCGGATCCGAGCCGGCGCAGCCCCTTGTCGGTCATCTGAAAGCCTTCGATTGCCGCCTTCATCTCGGATGCCCCGGAGCCGAAGCCGATGGCGACGCGCTTCGCAGCACTGCCCTCGTCGATCGCCAGCAACGTGCCGCGCAGCACGATGTCGTTGACCTGCGGTCTCGTTCCAGAGGACGCCCGCTGCGCCGGGAGTCCCATCGCGCGGATGTCCTCGACCAGCTGGGTCGAAAGTTGCGCAGCCGCCTGACGGCCGGCGGCGACCTCCTCGGCGGTCTGGGGCGTTGGATGCTCGGCATACTGGCCGGCAAACGCGGAGTCGGCCCGAACATCCGCCGAGGTAACGGCCAGATCGTAGACCCAGATGTTACCGGGGCGGGGAAGCTTGTCGCGCCCCTTGTACTTGTCGATGTTGGATACGTTGGTGGAGGAGCAGGCCGCGACCAGCATGGCCACGACCAGACACGGCACAAGGTTGTAAGCAGACTTCATCGATCCTCCTGTGGCCAGTTGGCCGGGTGGGGGTGCCGCATCCGCCATGCAAGGCGGACGCCGCCCGTGAGGTTCATTCAGGGCTGGCGGACGGTGGCGTCAGTCCGCGTGGTCGAACGCGGACCCTTCCCAGCCCTTGAGTTGCTTGATGATGTCGAGCGGATCGAACGGCAGCTCCTTGCCATCCATGCGTGGCTGGCCGAGCGCCTTGGTTTCCGGCCGGGCGTTCGCGATGCCCTGGAGCGGGTAGTCGCGCGCCTCCGGCGTGTTCGGATACTTCGCCATCCACACCTCGTGTCTGGCTCGCATCAGGTCGAACATCGGCTTGGCCGGCATCATCGGGACCAGCTTGCCGTTCTCTTCACGCGGGTCGGTGTAGAGGTCGAACATGGAGGCGCCCGACAAGCCGGGTTTGTCGCCCACCCAGTGACGCTTGTAGCGGCCCTTCACCGTCGCCGCGTACGTGGTGCCGGTGTAGATGTGGACGTAGTCGCGCCGGCCGAAGCCGTCGCCGTTCAGCAACAGCGACGTCTGATCGATGCCGTCGATGATGCGATCGGTCGGAATGTCCTCCGTGGCACCGGCGAGGCGCGCGAAGGTCGGGAACAGATCCGTCACATGGATGATGTCGCCGACCATCTGCCCGGGCGGGATGACGCCGGGCCACCAGGCCATCGCCGGCACGCGCACGCCGCCTTCGAGGAAGTCGCCCTTGCCGCCGCGATAGAGCGTGTCGACCATGCCCGGCGGGCCGTTGTGCACCATCGGGCCGTTGTCGGCCATGATCACGACGAGCGTGTTCTCGGCGATGCCCAGCTTCCTCAGCTCGCCCATCAAGGTACCGATCCGGACATCGAGCGGGGTGATCAGCTCCGCCGTCACTCCGCCATTGGCAGTCAGCTTCTTCGGCGAGGGCAGGAAGGAACCCAGCGCCGGCCACCAGGCGACAAAGAACGGCTTCTTCGCCGCGGCGCTCTTCTGGATGAAGGCCAGGGTCCGTTTCTCGAACTCGCCCTCGAGCTTCAGATAGTCGTCGTGGTTCGGCGCGGTGCCGAACTCGCGCACCGGTCCGCCCTTGGCGCCTTCCAGCGCATTGACGAATCCGACCGGACGCCAGCGCAGATCCATGTCGTAGGGATCGGCGGGGTACATCTTCGGTAGCAGGACCGCCGGGGTCAGGACCGCCGCCTGCCCCTGCGGCGTAAACACGCTCTCGAGCTGGTTGTACGGCATCCACAGGGCCTCATCGAAGCCGCGCTTGTTCAGGTAGCTGGATTCGATGTCGCCAACATGCGCCTTGCCGAAGAACGCCGTGGCGTAACCGACCTTGGAGAGCACGTCGGCCAGCGTCACTTCGGAGGGCGGCAGTCCGCCGTATTCGTACGGGAAGCCCACCTTGGTCATGCCGTTGCGCACCGGCAGACGGCCGGTCAGGAACGCCGCGCGGGTCTGCGTGCACGACGGCTCGGAATACATCCGCGTGAAGTTGATGCCCTCGGCGGCGAGCCGGTTGATGTTCGGCGTCTGCCAGCCGCGCTGCTTCTGAATGAAGGGAATGCCGACCTCGCCGACCGGCGTGTCGTCCCACAGGACGTAGATGATGTTGGGCGGCGCGCCGTATTTCTTCCGCAGGTCGGCCAGCTTCTTGTCGAGGTCCTTGTCCTGGGCTGCCCACTTCTCCCCGTACTGCGCTTCGAGAATATAGTACTCGGCGTCGTGGACGATGGGGTTGTCGGCCGGCGCGCCGGCGGCCCGATCGGCGACCAGCACGCCGACCGTCAGCGCCGCGGCAACTCGCGCCGCACCTATCCAATGTCGCTTCATCCGGTTGTCCTCCTTCTCAGGTTCCTGGCTCCGAGAGCGCTCGACGAGCTGCGTGCCGGCATCGGAATCGTGTCGTCAGTGGGGCGTGTTCTTGAGCAGCAACTGGATGTACGGCGACGCATCGACGACCCGCGCGCCGCCCGCCATGCGCGCGCGGAGCGCGGCGAGGCCACTCTCATCGGCCGAGCGGAGTGCACCAAGATTGAGGACGAGTCGGCCGGGAACTGCGCCGCAGACCCGGTCGAATTCGGCGACGGCCTCACCCTCCAGGCAGCCCTCGATGCGCACAGTGCTGGACGCATACGTAATCCTCACAGTCATGACCGTATGAGCGCATTCGGTGCCAGCGCGGCACGGCGCTGGATACCGCGTGTCACGGCGCTGCTTCCGCCGCCGCTGGCGGCATGTCGCCAGAGCTGGTTAAATGCCGCCACTCATGAGCGACGGGTCCCTCGGCTATTCAGCCAGTTTTGAGCAACTGCTCGGCGGCATCTCGTCGCGGCTGCTTGCCGCGACCGCGGACGCGCTCGACGCAGAGCTGGAGAAAACCGTCGAGCAACTCGTCCGCTTCTTCGGCGCGGATCGTGGCGCCCTGATCGAGTTGGGTAGCGACGGAGCGGTGCGAATCGGCTGCGCGTTTGCCAGGGAAGGGATGGAGCCGATCCCGATCGGACCGATGGATTTCCTCCCCGCTCTTGCGGACGCCATCCGCCGGGGGGAGGGCCTCGTCATGCGCAGCCTCGCCGATGCGCCGGCAGAATGGACCGTTGAGCAGGAGTACGCCCGTCGGACCGATGTGCGTTCGTTCCTCTTGTTCCCGTTGCGGGTGGAGGCTGCGCCGATTGGTGCGGTCGGCATCGATTCGTTGACGACGGAGACGGACTGGTCAGACGAGCTCCTGCAGCGCTTCAAACTCTGCGGTGAGATTCTCGCCAGCACCATCGTGCGCTGTCGCTCGGAGAGCGGTCTGCGTGCCAGCCTGGCCGAGATCTCGCGCCTGAAGGAACGGCTCGAGGCCGAGAACGTTCTCCTGCACGAGGAGATATTGGGTGGGGCTGGGTTCGACGAGATCGTCGGGCGGAGCGCCGCGCTCAGGAAGGTCCTGGAACGCGTCGAGCAGGTCGCGTCCGCCCCCTCGACCGTGCTCCTGCTGGGCGAGACCGGCACGGGCAAGGAGCTCTTTGCCCACGCCATTCACAAGCGCAGCCCGCGCAGCGAGCGCATGCTGGTCTCGGTCAACTGCGCGGCCCTGCCGGGAACGCTGATCGAGAGCGAGCTCTTCGGCTACGAGAAGGGCGCGTTCACCGGCGCGCTGCAGCGGCGCCTGGGCCGCTTCGAGGTCGCCGACGGTGGCACGATCCTTCTGGACGAGATCGGCGACCTGCCGCTCGACCTCCAGGGGCGACTCCTGCGCGTCCTCCAGGACGGGACCTTCGAGCGCCTCGGCTCGTCGAAGACGATCAAGGTCGACGTTCGGGTGATCGCGGCCACGAACCGGAACCTGGAAGCGGCGGTCGAGGACGGACGGCTGCGCTCCGATCTCTACTACCGGCTGCGCATCTTCCCTATCGAGCTCCCGCCACTGCGCCAGCGGTGCGACGACATTCCGCTTCTGGTCTGGTACTTCGTGACGAACAAACAGGCCGGGTTCGGCAAGCAGATCACGCGAATTCCCGAGCGGGCGATGGAGGCCCTGACGCGCTATTCCTGGCCGGGAAACGTGCGCGAGCTGGAGAATGTCATCGAACGCGCGCTCATCCTGAGCCACGGCGATACGCTGGCGATCGACGAAGCGTTCACCAACGACGGGCGCAGCCCGTCGGCCGCCGCGCCCGGATCCACGCTCGAGGCCGTCGAGCGCGCGCACATCCTCAAGACGCTCGAGGACTGCCACTGGCAGGTCGCTGGCGCCGGCCAGGCCGCCGAGCGTCTTGGAATGAACCGGAGCACGCTGCGCTCACGCATGCAGAAGCTCGGCATCGCCAAGGCCTGACCTCGCAGCGCAACGCATAGCGGCGGGCTCGCGTTCGCCGCTGCCCCAGCGTGCATAACGCTGCACCTGTGTCGCGCCGAGTGCGCTCGCGCCACTCGCGCCGTGGCGGCATTTGGCCAGCACTGGCGACATGCCGCCAGCAGCGGCGGGATCGGTGCCGTGAGACACCGGATCCAACGCCGTGCCGCCCTGGCACCGAATACGCTCATACGGTCATGCGGACGAGGAAGATTCCGATGACGAGACGAACGCGCATTCTCCCCCCCGGTCGTGGCGGCGGTGTCGCTGCTGCTCCTGCTCGGCGGGGTACCGGTGCAGGCGCAGGGGCGCAAACCTGGCGAGCCGGATTCGCTACGGGAACACCTACTACGGGGGCGGCGGCTACTATGGTGGCGGCTACTATGACGATGACGACGACGGCTCGGCCGCGGCTGGTGCCGTCGTCGGCCTCGTCGCCGGCATGGCCATCGGCTCGATGCTGACCTCCCAGCAGGCGCAACAGCAGGCGACCACGTCCGGCTGCACGATGACTAGCCTTGATGTGACAGAAAAAGATCAACGCGAAGGCGCGAAGGCGCGAAGGCCAGAGGAGCGCAGCTGTGGAGCGAGCGTTCCCGGAACCACATCGCGGATGCGGATTGGGAAAGAGCCGGCCGGG
>JBOHWA010000076.1:0-6931 GCA_050735855.1 Binatia bacterium | reverse complement strand
CCCCTCGTCGGGACTAGCGAACGACAAGGCAGTGAAGTCGAAGTCGTACAACGGTTGCGGCTCGAGGTCGCCAGCGTCGTCGACCCAGTGGGCTGGGATCGGCTTCAGAGTCGTGCAACCGGCCGCCGCTGCCAGGATCAAGGCGAGTACGAACCGTGACGCAGAGCGAACACCCATCAGATTCCCACCCATCCGAGAGAATTGACGAAGTTCTTGCTCGCGATCTCCGACGCTTGGCGGAAGGTTACTTCACCACCCACCACGTTGTGAATGATGAACCGGGGCAAAGCACCCCACGGGCCCCTGAGAAAACTCGTCCCCGGAAATATGTGTCCGAGTGCGTATTGATCCTGGATGTGGTGCAGGGCGCCGCCGATGAACTTGGTCGGATTCACGCCCCATTTGAGGGCCGCCTGTGTCTCGTTGACGAATGATTCGGCAGTGTCTTTGGCGAAGAAGTCGAAATGGTCCTCGTTGAACAGCAGCTTGTCCCAGCTGTCGCGGTCCAGGTTGGCGGCTAGGATCTGGTCCGCCGCCGCTTGGGAGAACTGCGCCTCGCCGGTCGCGCTGCGGGTGATGGCCGTGTGGGTGGCGCTGTTGCTGGCCGGTCGTACTGACCCGTCGGCCACAGCGACGCTGAAGGGATCGGCTGGGAACAGCTGGTCGTAGGCAAAGCCGCCGAGCAGGCCGCCGGCGAAGCCGGCGAGGGCGACCACCTCGGAGGACGCGCCGGCGGCGTTGGCGGTCTGGCTCGCGGCGTTGCCGATCGTGGTGGCGAAGGCTGAGCGATATGCGACATCGCCGAGGGCGGAGATCGCCCTGGACATGGTGACGTTGGCCGGCAGTGTGCCGGCCGCGCTGGCGGCACCCATGGTGGCGGCGCTGGCGACGACGCCCAGGCCGACGCCGATGGCGCCGGCGATGGCGCCGCCGAGGGCGGCCTTGCCGATGGCGTTGAGGGGCAGGCCCTGGGCGGCGGCGATGATGGTGTTAACGGCGGCGGAGGCAACGGCGCTGACGATGACGGCGATGATGAACGAGGAGAGGAATTCGTCGCCGTTGGGGTCGGACCAGTTGACGGGATCGCCGCCGCCGAAGCTGTAGGGGCTGGCGAACTGCGTGGCCGGGTCGTGGGTCAGGAAGGTGCCGAGCTCGGGATCGTAGAAGCGCGCGCCGGCGTACAACAAGCCGGACAGCGAGTCGCCGAGGTAGCCGTTGAATTCGCGCGACTGCGGTGTGGCGGAGACGATCGGTTGGCCCTGGGCGCCCCAGCGGCCGCGGAGTTGGCCGTAGGGCGTGTAGCGCAGCTGCTCGATGACGACGCCGGACGGATTCGAGACGACCTGCGGCGAGCCCAGATGGTCGGCGTGGTAGTGGATGATCATGGTGCCGCCCGAGCCGCCGGCGTGCACGGGTTGCGGGGCGACGACCAGCGGCCACGGGAAGGTGCCGACGGCGCACAGCAGCGCCAGCCCGATGGCGTGGCCGGGGCGCACCGCGACGCCGACCACCGGTCGGCGGCGCCACGGCGCCAGCAACAGGCCGCTGGCGAGGCAGAGGCTGACGGCCGCCAGCATCCAGCCGGCCTCGCGGCCGAGCAGGACGGTCAGCGCCGGGTGGTCGAGCGACGCGGTGGCGAATTGGACGGGGGCATCGAGCGCGGCGACCTCCCAGCCGACGAACGTGTTGCCCTGCGAGGCGACGCGCAGGCTGCCGAGGAAGTACCACTTGGTCTGCCAGGTGCCGACCGTCTCGACCAGCTCGCTGTAGAAGCGCGCGACGGTCGGCGGCGTGCCGTCGACGATCTTGGCCACCTGGCGGCCGGCGAAGTCGTGGACGAAGCGCACGGCCGCGGCGCCGACCTCGACCTCGGCCAGCCGCCCGCTGGTGTCGTACGCGTAGGTGTGCGCGCCCTTGCCGGCGCGGTTGCCGTTCGGGTCGTGCGCGATCGGCGTCGGCGCGGCGGTCGGGCTGCCGACGCGCAGCGTGGTGAGCTGGTGCGGCCGCGCGGCGTTGGTGTAGCCGAAGTAGCGGTCGCCGTTGCGGGTGAGATTGCCCATCGCATCGTAGGCGAAGGTGCGGTCGCCCGGGTTGTGGGCGCTGTCGAAGGTGGTCAGGCGCCCGAGCGCATCGTAGGTGTAGGCGGCGGTATTGGAGAGCACGCCGCTGGCGTTGCGGCGGTCGGCGATGCCTTCGATGAGCCCGCGGTTGGAGTACTGCTCGTAGCCGAGATCGAGCAGGACGCCGGCCGGGCCGGCGGCGCGGATGCTGCGCAGGCGGTGCATGTCCGCCGCGGCGCCGTAGCTGTGGGTGTCGGTGACCCCGTTGGCGTGGTGGACCTCGGTCGGCCGGCCGAAGACATCGTAGAGCGCGTCGGTGACGTAGAAGGTGTTGGCCTGGTTGCGCAGCACGATCGGCTGGCCGCCGTCGTCGTAGTCGGTGATGACCACCTCGCCGTCGGGGTAGGTGACCGTCAGCGGTCGATCGTTGGTGTCGTAGGTGTAGGCGAAGCGGGCGTGGCGGCTGACGCCGTCGACCTCGATGTGTTTGGTCATGCGGCGCAGGCGGCCGCGCGCGTCGTACTCCTGCATCTCGCTGCGGCCCGACGCGTCCTCCACTGCCGTCAGGCGGCCGCGTCCGTTGGGCACGTCGCTCTCATCATAGGTGAAGAGCACGGTCTCGGGGTCGCCGCAGCTGATCCCGCTGGTGCACGAGAAGTGGCTGGCGAAGTCGGCCGCCACCGGGCAGCGCCGCGTCAGCCGATCGAGCTTGTCGTAGCAGAACTGCACGTGGCGCTCCGCCGCCGGGTCGTCCTGCCAGAGGAGGTTGCCGGCATCATCGTAGCCGTAGCGCCAGGTGCCGGAGTTGGCTTCGGTCATCGCCGTCTTGCGGCCGAGCGCGTCATAGCTGAGGCTGGTCAGCAGGACGCCGTTCTGCCGCACCTCGCGCAAGCGGCCGAGGCCGTCGTAGGTGCGCAGGGTGGTGGCATAGGGCGCGCCGTCGGCGAAGACCACCTGGGTGACGACGCGCCCGAGTGCGTCGACCGTGGCCTCGCTGCGCTGCCCCGCCTCGTCGACGGTGCGCGTCGTGGCGCCGAAATATTCGCTGCGGCGGCTGGTGCCGTCGGAGTTGGTGGCGCGATACACGCGGCCGAGCGGATCGACATAGACGGAGCCGTTCAGGTGGTAGTCGTACGACACCGCGCCGTTGGTCGGCGCGGCGGCGCTGGCCAGGTCGGGATGGTAGAGCGTGACGATGCGGCCGCCGGCATCGTAGACCGCCTGGTTGCTGCGCACGGTGACGGGGGCGCCGTCGACCACGCGGGTGCTGTCGGTATGGCGGGCGCGGCCGAGCGCATCGTAGAAGTGGCGGGTGATGAGCGGCGGGTGCGGCGCATCCTGGCGCTCGCTGATCTCGACCGAGGAGAGCTCTCCGGGCGCGCTGGCGAAGGCGTAGGCGGTGCGCGTCGAGCAGTTGGCCAGCGATTCCCCCGGCCGCGCGACGCAGGTGCGCCGGCCGGCCTGGTCGTAGGCGAACTGGCTCACCGCTCCGTTCACGTCGCTGACGCTGGCCGGTTGGCCCCAGCGGTAGTCGATCTCGGTGGTGGTCGCATGGCCGAGCGGGTTGGTGACGACGCGCGGATGCAGCCGCGCCGCGTCGTAGGCCGTGGTGGTGACGCCGCCGTTGGCGTCGGTGGCGCTGGTCAGGTTGCCGAGCTCATCCCAGCCCATCCTGGTCTGCGGCCCGTTCGCCGTGGTCGGGGTGAGGCGATTGCGGATGCGCTTCAGGTTGCCCTTGGTGACGCCGCCCAGCGACATGCCGTTGATGCCGTTGCCATCGTAGTGGAACCACTGTTCCTGCAGGACACCGCCGGCGTCCTCGATGCGCACGTTCGACGGCCGGTCGTAGACCGACGAGCCCGACTGCGGCGCGGCGTAGGTGGTGTAGGTATCGACGCGCGGCGCGCCGGACAGCCCGGCCGTGTAGTGATGCAGGTCGTTGCCGTACGCGTCGGGCGGGTCCATCACCGTCGCCACGTAGTGCGGTCCGGCTCCCAGGAGGTCGAACGTCGCGCGCCGGTTTTCGCTCAGCCAGAGCTGCGTGCGACCGCTGCCGGCCGCGCGCGTGCTCCAGAGGTTCTGCTCGAGCCGCACCAACGCGCCGACGCCGGCGTAGGTCTCGACCTGCAGGATGCGCCCGGTGGTGGTGGCCTCCTGGCCGAAGTGGGTGACGGTCCGGTTGGCGACCTGGGTGTGGTCTTCGACGCCGGTGCGGACGACGCGACGGAAGCCGCGGAAGAGGCGTGCCGCGGCGTCGAAGCGGCCGTCCTCGTAGTCGTAGCGGGCGCCGCGCTCGTGGCCGGCGCCGATGCACGGGTTGCGCTGCGGCGCGGGACCGGGGTCGAAGACGTCGGCGCCGGCGGGCGGGGTGCACAGCCCGTCGCTCTGGCGCGTCTTGCCGACCACCCAGGTGACGAACGGCAGGTCGGGCTGTGCGTCGCCGCCGGTGTTCACGAAGGCGGTTGAGGGGCGGTAGACGACCGTGCTCGTGCCACCGAGGCCGTTCTCCATCAGACCGAGCAGGTTGGGCCGTTCGCGCGCGGCGTGCAGACGGACGAACCAGGTGGCGTCGCCGCTGGTGACGGCGTCGAGAAAGCCGTCGCCGTTCATGTCGACCAGGTCTGAGTGGGTGTTGTTGGCCACCGAGAGGCGCAGCGGGCCGCTGCCGCCGTCCCACACGCGGCCGGCGATGCCCTCGGTGTAGGGGGCCGGCAGGGTGTCGTGGGGGACGTATGCGAGCGGCTCGAGCGTCCCGCCGAGGTTGAGCAGCACGCGCCACGGATCGCCGAACGTCGGCGGGAAGGTGCGCAGCGAGACCCAATCGGGCAGGCCGTCGCCGTTGATGTCGACCAGATCCTGATAGACCTGGCTGACGCCGCCGCTCTGGCTGGTGCGCTGCACCGTCTGGCTGAGCGGCACCGGAATCGGTGGCTCCATGGCGCCGAAGCCGGCGCCGGTGTTGAGGTAGACTTCGAGGCAGGAGGCCTGGGCGGTGGACGAGGCGGCGCAGCGGGCGTCGGGAGTCGGCCCGCTGCCGGGGTAGCCGCTGCGCACGATGTCGGGCAGCCCGTCGCCGTTGAAGTCGAGCAATTGCTGGCGCATGCCGCCGTCGACGCGGTCGGCCAGGCGCGTCACCGGCGCCGGGAAGACCGGCAGCGGCGCGTTGGCGAAGCCGGTGCCGGTGTTGAGATACACGTCCCAGCGATAGGGCTGCGTCTGGGTCGCGGAGCTGACCACCAGATCGGCGAGCCCATCGCCGTTCATATCGACGACGTCCTGATAGATGTCGCCTTCGTAGCTGCGGCGCAGATAGGCGCGCCGGGTCAGCCAGGTGAGCGGGGTCGGCGAGAACCCCCACTGCGGTACGCCGCGGCCTGGGTAGACGAGCCAATAGGCGCTGTTCGAGGCGACGACGTGATCCGCGATGCCGTCGCCGGTCAGATCGAGCGTGTCGGTGGACGTGCACATCCAGCCGCCGCCGTCGCAGCCGGCGCTCGAGACCAGCACGTTGCGCAGGTAGAGCCAGTTGCCGGGCGCCTGCCAGGCGATCGGGCTGCGGAACCCGAACGTGTCGTCGTCGACGAAGCCGAAGTAGACGGCCCACGTGGCGACCGGGGCGTCGTCGCTGCGCACCAGGTCGAGCAGGCCGTCGCCGTTCATGTCCATCACCGACTGCGCCACCTCGAGGCTGTCATTGGCGACGCGCAGGAAGTTGTAGGCTCCGGCGGGGCGCAGCAGGTCCACGCCGTCGAGGTGGCCGGTGACGCTCGGCGTGTAGATCAAGTGCTGCGTCGGTTGTCCGCTGGCGGTGACGGCGCTGAGCAGGCTCTGCACGCCCTGCGCCGTGGCCCCGGCTGCATCGTCGGCGTATTGCAGCGCGTAGCTGCGCACCAGCGTACCCGCCGCCGGCAGGTCCGATTCGACGTCGATGGCGAAGATGCGCCGCGTCAGCCGCGCGGTGACGCCGTTGCGCAGGCTGATCGGCCGGTCGCCGCTGGGGCGGAACTCCTGGTAGAAGCGCACGGTATAGACGTGCGCGACGCCCTGGCTGTTGCCGCCCCAGCGCACGGTGATGGGGATGAGCACGTTGAGGATCTTGCCCCACGTGATGTCGATGGTGTTGCCGTTGGGATCCTCGATGCGGGTGAGGGCCCATTGCGTGGTGAGCCGGCAATTGCCGGCGGCGTCGCTGGCGCCGAAGATCAGCGGCGTGCTGTTGCCGACGCGGGCCGCATCGGTGTTGCCGAAGGTGTAGCGCAGGCCGCTGCGGTCGGTGACCGTCCACTGGTTGCTGCTCTCCTGCCGCTCCGCCCGCACATAGGTCTGTTCGAACTTCGGCCGGTGGAAGGTGCTGGTCGGCGTCTCGCGCACCAGCTCGGCGGCGCCGGTCGGCAGCACGAGCACGAACTCGTCGCCCTGCGGGTAGGCGCAGCGCGGCACGCCGTGCACGGTGCTGCGCTCGATGCGGCCGATGGTCAGATCCCAGCCGTGACCGAAGGGGCCGGCGCCGCCGCCGCTGGTGTAGCGCAACGCCAGCTCCGGGGTCATCGAGCGCCGCCCGGGCGGCACGCTGATCGGGATCGCGGTGGTGAGCGCGCCGGTGAACAGGTTGGCTTCCGGCGCCTGGGCCAGGCCGCTGAACGGCGTCGAGCCCTCGCCGCTGCGATCACCGAGCGCCGATCCGGTGTCGGCGCGGGCCGCCGCGACCAGCGCGACGAATACAACCAGAGAGACGACGACGGTTGTCGAACGATGCGTCATGGCGTTCTCCCCACCCTCAGCGGCTGCCCGGCGGCGGTGGCGCCGTCTGCAGCCGATCGGGGTCGCGATCGCCGGCGTCCATGCGCGCCGGCGCCGCGGCGCCGCCGGGC
>JBOHWA010000075.1:0-3945 GCA_050735855.1 Binatia bacterium | reverse complement strand
AGTTGGCGCTGATCGACTGGCGCTACAATGCCTGGGGCGGCAAGTACCCGCCGTGGGAGCAGGACGACCTGGTGCCGCAACGCCTGGCCGCGCTGTTGGGGCGGCCGGTCTTCTCGCCCGGCATCGTCATGGAGGGCGGCTCGATCGACGTCGACGGCCGCGGCACGCTGCTGACCACCGAAGCCTGCCTGCTCAATCCGAACCGCAACCCGCATCTCGACCGCCGTGCCATCGAGCAGCATCTCGGCGACTATCTCGGCGTGCGCCGCGTACTGTGGCTCGGCGACGGCATCGTCGGCGACGACACCGACGGGCACGTCGACGATCTCACCCGCTTCGTCGCCCCGGGCGTCGTGGTCACCGTCGTCGAGCCCGATCCGGCCGACCCCAACCACGCGCTGCTGCACGACAACCTGCAGCGCCTGCGCTCGCTGCGCGACGCCAGCGAGCAGCCGCTGCAGATCGTCGAGCTGCCGATGCCGCAGCCGATCGAGCACGAGGGGACACGCCTGCCGGCGTCGTACGCCAACTTCTACATCGGGAACGCCGTCGTGCTGGCGCCGATTTTCGGCGGCCCGCGCGACGCGGTGGCGCTCGACACGCTGCGCCGCCTGTTCCCCGACCGCCGCGTGGTCGGCATCGACGCGGTCGACCTCGTCTGGGGCCTCGGCGCTTTTCACTGCCTCACCCAGCAACAGCCGCGCGTGTAGGAAGGCACCACTCCGTCGGCGCCGGTGGCGGGCGGGTCCCCTCCTCGCCACCCCCGGCGCCGAGGGCCCGGCGCCCTCCAGGGCGGGTCACAGCGACGGCTTGATGGTGCGGAAATAGACGGCGAAGCCGAGCGCGACGCCGACGCCGAGGACGGCGCCGGCCAGGTAGCCATAGCCCGCCCCGGCGGCGTAGCGGCGCACCAGAATCAGCGCGAAGAAGAGAAAGAAGACCGCCGCGCTGGCGATGAGGATCTTGTGGGCGGTGGTCAGTCGCATCGGGCCATACCGGTGTGCCACAGGCGCGACGATCCTGCGAGGGGGCGGACGTGACACATTTGGGAAAGCACGTTATGAGCCTGAGCCGGGGAAAGTGCAGGGGGGTGGCCGGCCTGCGCCGGCCGGTTGCGATTGACCGGAGCGAGGTGAGCGACAATGCGGCGAATAGCCATTCTCGGCGGCACCGGACCGGAAGGCATGGGTCTGGGGCTGCGCTTCGCGCAAGCCGGCGATGCGGTGGTCCTCGGCTCGCGCCAGGCTGACCGTGCGGTCGAGTCCGCGGCGCGGGCGACCGAGCAGCTGCATGCGATCGGGGTCGAGGCCCGGGTGAGCGGGGCGGAGAACCGCGCGGCGGTGGTCGACGCCGACGTGGTAGTCCTGACGTTTCCGTTCGCCGGCGTGCGCGAGCTGTTGCCGCCGCTGGCCGACGCCCTGGCCGGGAGGGTCGTGCTCGACGTGATCAACCCGATGGTGCGCATCAACAAGGTCTTCAGCGTCGAGCGTGTGCCGGAAGGCTCGGCGGCCGAGCTGATCCAGCAACTGTTGCCGCAGAGCTTCGTCGTCAGCGCGTTCAAGAACGAGAGCGCCGAGGAGCTCAACGCGCTGGCGCACCCGCTGCACGGCGATGTCGTGGTGTGTAGCGATCATGCCGAGGCCCGCGGCCGCATCCTCGAGCTGGTGCGCGGCATCCCGCAGTACCGCCCGGTGGATGCCGGCGCGCTGATCAACGCCCGCGCGCTGGAGCATCTCACGGCGCTGCTGCTGAACATCAACAAGCGGCACGGCGCCGTGACTTCGATCCAGATCCTCGGGCTACAGGACGGCGGCGAGCGGCCGGCGTAGCGGGGCGCGGCGACTGTGGCTGACGACCCGCGGCGTGCGCCGACCCTGCCGCTGAGCGTCGAGCTGCGCGACGGCCGTTTGCGCTTGCGCGCCGGCGACGCCGTCGAACTGACCGACGCCAGCCTCGGCGCGGTGGTGCGGCGCGGCGACGAGCGCCTGGTCTGGCAGGCGGAGGCGCTGCGCGAGGAGGCCGACGGCGCCGGCGCGCTGTGGGTCGAGACGGGCCTGCGCGCCGAGCTGCACTGGACGGTGCAGGCGGCGTCGACGCGCCTGACGATGTCGCTGGAGAACTGCGGCGACGCGACCCTGGCGGTGGAGGAAGTGACGCCGCTGGTGGTGGCCACGCTGGGCGCCGGGCGCGTCGGCGGCAGCGCCGCCGACTGGTCGGTGTTCCGCAACGGTTATCAATCCTGGAGCGGCACGCGCGCCTATCGGGTCGACGAGGCCGACGCCGACCCGCGCTGGGCCTTCCTGCGCGACGTCGTCGTCGACGTGCGCCAGCGCGCCGCCGGCCGCGCCGGCGTCCTGCGCTCCGAGCTGGCGACGGCGATCGTCGACAGGCGTAGCGGCGCGGCCCTGGGCGTCGGCTTTCTCGACGGCCGCGACTGCTTCGCCGGCGTCGCCGTCGACGCCCACGGCGGTCAGTTCCATCGCCTGGCGGCGACGGTGGAAACGGCGGGCATGGTGCTGGCGCCTGGGGAGCGGCTCGAGCTGCCGGCCCTCTGGCTGGCGGCCGGCGGCGACGGCGAGGCATTGCTCGCCGCCTGGGCCGCGGCGCTGGGCGCGGCGATGCACGCGCGCGTGGCGGATCGTTCTCCGCGCGGTTGGTGCTCCTGGTACTACTACTTCACCACGGTGACCGAGGCCGACGTGCTCGACAACCTGCGCGCCCTGCCGGCCCTGCGCGAGCGCTTTCCGTGCGACTACGTGCAGGTCGACGACGGCTACCAGCGCGCCATCGGCGACTGGCTCGAGACCAACGACAAGTTCCCGCACGGCATGCGCTGGCTGGCGGAGAAGATCCGCGCTGCCGGCTTCGACGCCGGCATCTGGCTGGCGCCGTTTCTCGCTCGACCGGAGTCGCGCCTGTTCGAGGAACAGCCAGCCTGGTTCGTGCGCGCGCGCTCCGGCCGGCCGCGGCCGGGGTGCTGGAACCCGGCATGGAGTTTCGGGCGCCCGGCCTATGCGCTCGACACGACGCACCCCGAGGTCCTCGAGTGGCTCTACCAGCTCGGGCGCACGCTGGTGCAGCAGTGGGGCTATCGCATCCTCAAGCTCGATTTCCTCTACGCCGCCGCACTGCCAGGTGAGCGCTTCGATCCGCACGCGACCCGCGCGCAGGCATTGCGCCGTGGGTTGCAGGCGCTGCGCGACGGCGCCGGCGACGACGCCTTCCTGCTCGGCTGCGGCTGCCCGCTCGGTCCGGCGGTCGGCCTGGTCGACGGCATGCGCATCGGCGCCGACGTCGCCCCGTTCTGGAGCAACTGGCTCAGCCGCGGACCGCTGCGCGATCGCCACGGCGTCGCCACCAAGCACGCGCTGCGCAACACCCTGACGCGCGCCTTCATGCACCGTCGCCTGTGGCTCAACGATCCCGACTGCCTGATGGTGCGCGCCACGAAGACCCAGCTGAGCGCTGCCGAGGTCGAATCGCTCACTGCTGCGATCGCCCTCACCGACGGCATGCTGGTGGTCAGCGACCGCCTCGACGAGCTGCCGGCCGAGCGCCTGGCGCTGCTCGATCGCGCGGTCGAGTTGAGCGGCGGCGCGGCGCGCGTGCTCGACCTGTTCGAACGCGATCTGCCCGAGCTGCTGCAGGCGACCTACGACGACGGCGAGCTGCTGGCGGTGTTCAACTTCTCCGACGCTCCGGTCGACCGCCGCGTGCCGCTGGCCGGCAGCGATCCGGTGCGCGAGCTCTGGTCCGACGCGGAGCTGCCCGTCGCCGACGGCGCCGTGCACTTGCAATCGATCCCCGCGCACGGCTGCCGTCTGCTGTGGCGGCCGCGCCGTGCGCCGGTCGAGGCTTAGGAGGCACGTGCCAGGCGCGGCGCGGCGCGAGCACGGCTGGAGGGCGCCGGTCCCTCGGCGCCGTGCTGATCCCGAGCAGCGTGCC
>JBOHWA010000074.1:0-7677 GCA_050735855.1 Binatia bacterium | reverse complement strand
GGGGTGGGCGGGGACTCTTCGCGACCTCGGCGCCGAGGGACCGGCGCCCTCCAGATCAGGACGATCATCGCGGGTGGCGCTTGCCGGCTCTGGCGCAAGTTGCCACAGCGTGTGAGGTGTCGGCTATGCATCGCATCGGCATCGACCTCGGCGGCACCAAGATCGAGGGCGTGGTCCTCGGCGCTGCTGGCGAGGTGCTGGCGCGCGAACGGGTGCCGACCGAGAGTGCGCGGGGCTACGAGCACATCGTCGAGGTCACGGCCGGTCTGGTCGAGCGCCTACGGGCTCTGGCAGCGGGCGGCGCCACGGTCGGCGTCGGTACGCCGGGCGCGGTATCGAGCCGCACCGGCCTGATGAAGAACTGCAACACGGTCTGCCTGAACGGTCGCGATCTGCCCGGCGACCTGACGCGCCGGCTCGGTGCGCCGGTGCTGGTCGAGAACGACGCCAATTGCTTCGCCCTCGCTGAGGCGGTCAGCGGTGCCGGGAGGGGGGCGCGGGTGGTCTTCGGCGTCATCATGGGCACCGGGGTCGGCGGCGGCCTGGTGGTCGACGGCCGCCTGTGGTCCGGGCCGCAGCACATCGCCGGCGAGTGGGGTCACCAATGCCTCGATCCCGCCGGCCCGGCCTGCTACTGCGGCCAGCGCGGCTGCGTCGAGACCTACCTCAGCGGCCCCGCGGTCGAGCGCGGCTACCGCGAGCGCACCGGCGTGGCGCTGGCGCTGCCGGCGATCGTCGCGCGGGCGGGGACCGGCGATGCGGCCGCGCGGCGGGGGCTCGACGAGCTGTGTGCGCACTTCGGGCGCGCACTGGCCAACGTCATCAGTCTCCTCGATCCCTCGATCGTCGTGCTCGGCGGCGGCCTGTCGAACATCGGCGCGCTTTACGACGCCGGGCGCGCGGCCGTCGCGCGCTGCGTCTTCAACGACGAGCTGCGCACGCCGATCGTGCGCAACCAACATGGCGATTCAGCCGGCGTCCTCGGCGCCGCGCTGCTCGGCGCGCCGGGGTGAGCGGGGGGGCGCCGAGCGCAGCGCCCCCCGCTCCGATCCTCTACTGCAGCGTCTTCACCGACGGCATGCAGATGAGATTGGGGACCTTGACGTCGTAAGTCTCCGGCGTTTCCGTCGTCTCGTTGTTCGGATCCGGCAGGACTTCGTTGCGAATGATGATCTTCTTCGTCGTGAAGTTCTCCTGGTCGCGGATCTTGTAGCAGACCAGGTGCGCTTCCGGGTGCACGAGGGTGAGCGGCGTCTTGGTTGGCGACGGTCCAGGCGTCGGCGTGCCCGGCGTGGCCGGCACCGTCGTCGGCGTCGGCAGGTTGGCCGCCAGGCGCATGGTCGGGTTGCAGACCAGGAACGGCTTGAGCACCGCGGTCCGCGTCCTGCCGAACTGATCGACCAGCGTCACCTCACGCTTCGGCACCTTCGTCGTTCCATTGGCCTTGATGCGGTAGCACTTGTACGGATCGATCGAATCAGGAACGTCCGGCGTCAGCGTCGGCGTGCTGGTCGGGGTGACCGTCGGCGTCTGCGTCGGCGTGGATGTTTGCGTCGGGGTCGACGTCACCGTGCGGGTCAGCGTCGGCGTCGCCGTCGGCGTGTTGAACTGGCACTGGTTGGTGCCACCGACCCCGGAGTCGCACGACGAATCGGGCTTGGGCGTCTGGTCGCAGCCGGCGGCGCAGGCACCTGCCACCGGTTGGCCGCACGAATTGGTCCCCGGGCAGTTGCAGCACTGCGGGGGCGTTCTGGTGATCGTCGGGGTCGAAGAGATCGTCGGCGTCTGCGTGATGCTCGGCGTGATCGTCGGTGTCGAAGTCGGCGTGGCTGTCGGCGTGCTGAACGCCGTATGACTCGCCGTCGGCGAATTGGTCGGCGTGCCGGCCGGCCCGTTGGTCGGCGTCGCCGTATTGCGCTCGGGCGCCGACCCGCAGCCGCCGGCACAGGTGTCGCCCGGACCTACCACGCCGACGTTGCAGCCGCCGCTGATGCACAACAATCCACACGCGGCCGGGGAGATGTCGTCGCCGCAGAAGCCGGCGCCGCAGGCGGCGCCGCTGCACGAACAACAGTCCGCGGCGGCCGGCTGCGGCGCCATCGCCAGAGGGGCGGCCAGCGCCACCGCCAGCCAGAACAACCACGTCTGCCCCCGCGTGGGCCAATACTCAACCAGCCGAAGCCAGGCTGCTCTCATGCTTCCCCTCCAAAATCCCTCCCTGCCGCCTGTCGCCCGCGCGGCGGTATCAGGCTCGGGAGGTACCCCGCTCAATTTTTTGCAACTAGGTAGCTTTCTACCTGCCTGATTCAGACAAAGTCAACGAATTCAATATCCACTTAGGGAATGTATGTAGGTGCGAGTAGAAGGCGCAGGCCAGGTCGCCAGCCACCCGGTGGGCCGCCCGTGGGTAAGCTCAAGAAGCCCGTCTTGGTACCCATTCTGGCTTCCGGACCCCCGTTCTGTTCTGTGCCCTCCACGCTCGGCCTAATTTTATTTGGCCGGGGACTTGATGCCGTTCTGTCGTTCGGGTAGTTCGGCGGAACACCTTATGAAACTCTCCGACGACGATCAGTACGACCTCGATCAGATCGACATTCAGATCCTGGCGTTGCTGCAGGAGCACTGCAAAATGCCCCTGGCCAGGATTGGCCAGCAGGTGGGGTTGTCGGCCCCGGCGGTGATCGAGCGCATCAAGAAGCTCGAGGAGGGCGGGGTGATCACCGGCTATGTGGCGATGCTCGATGCGCGCAAGCTGGGCTGCGACATCACCGCGTTCATCGGCGTGCAGACGGCGCATCCGCGCGGCATCGAGGACATCGAGGCGCGCATCGGCAGCCGGCCGGAAGTGCTCGAGTGCCACCACGTCACCGGCGGCTACACGCTGATGTTGAAGGTGAAGACCGCCAACACCACCACGCTCGAGGAGTTGATCAGTTACCTGCGCCTGATCGAGGGCGTGTCGCGCACCGAGACCATGGTGGTGCTGTCGACCCATACGGAACGCCAGCTGCGGCTGACGGCCGAGCAGCCGCCGGCCAAGCGGCGGCCGCGGCGCGGTGTCGTGAAACTGATGCTCGAGGCGGAGTCGGCGAGCTGAGCAGGTCAGGAAGGACGAATCCCATGCAACGACGACGGCTGGAACGGCAAGGGTTGTACGATCCGTGTTTCGAGCACGACGCGTGTGGCGTCGGCTTCGTCGCCAACATCAATGGCGTCAAGTCGCACGCGATCATCGAGCAGGGGCTGACCGTCCTGCAGAACCTGACCCACCGCGGCGCCTGCGGTTGCGACCCGCTGACCGGCGACGGCGCCGGCATCATCATCCAGGTGCCGGATGCGTTCCTGCGCAAGGTGTGCGCCGCCGGCGACATCACGCTGCCGCCGGCCGGCGAGTACGGCGTCGGCATGGTGTTCCTGCCGCCCGACATCCAGGAGCGCAACTATTGCGAGCGCGAGTTCGCCAAGATCGTGCGCGAGGAGGGGCAGAAGCTGCTCGGCTGGCGCTCGGTGCCGGTCGACGAGGCGCACTGCGGTCCGCTGGCGCGCACCAACCTGCCGGAGATCCGGCAGATCTTCATCGGCCGCGGCCGCGCCACGCCCGACCAGGCGGCGCTGGAGCGCAAGCTGTTCGTCATCCGCAAGCGCATCGAGACGCTGATCCGCACCTCGAGCCTCAACGACCGCGAGTACTTCTACCTCCCCAGCCTGTCGTCGCGCACCCTGGTCTACAAGGGCCTGCTGCTGCCCGAGCAGATCCCCGGCTTCTATCAAGACCTCGTCGATCCGGACATGACCAGCGCCCTGGCCCTGGTCCACCAGCGCTTCAGCACCAACACGCTGCCGTCCTGGGACCGCGCCCATCCCTATCGCTTCATCGCCCACAACGGCGAGATCAACACGCTGCGCGGCAACATCAATTGGATGCACGCACGCCAGAGCCAGTTCGCCTCGCCGCTGTTCGGCGAGGACATGCACAAGATCCTGCCGATCATCGAGCCCAACGGCTCCGACTCGGCGATGTTCGACAACGCCCTCGAGCTGCTGGTCCACAGCGGCCGCTCGCTGCCGCACGCGGTGATGATGATGATCCCCGAGGCGTGGCAGAACCATGAGTCGATGAGCGAGGCGAAGAAGGCCTTCTACGAATATCACGCCTGCCAGATGGAGCCGTGGGACGGCCCCGCCTCGATCGGCTTCACCGACGGGTCGGTGATCGGCGCGGTGCTCGACCGCAACGGCCTGCGCCCGTCGCGCTACGTGGTGACCAAGGACGGCTTCGTCGTCATGGCGTCGGAGGTCGGCGTGCTCGACATCGCGCCGGAGAACGTCCTGCACAAGAACCGCCTGCAGCCCGGCCGCATGTTCCTGGTCGACACGGCGCAGGGCCGCATCATCGCCGACGAGGAGCTCAAGGAGGGCATGGCGGCGCGCCATCCGTACCGGCGCTGGCTCGACACCCACCTGGTGCGCCAGGAGCAGTTGCCGGCGCCGCAGGCGCCGCTGTCGGTCGAGCCCGGCGACGACCTGCTCACCCGCCAGCAGCTCTTCGGCTACACGCTCGAGGATCTGCGCATCCTGATGGCGCCGATGGCGGTCAACGGGCAGGAGGCGGTGGGCTCGATGGGCACCGATACGCCGCTGGCGGTGCTGTCGGACAAGCCGCAGCTGCTCTTCGCCTACTTCAAGCAGCTCTTCGCGCAGGTCACCAATCCGCCCATCGACCCGATCCGCGAGGATCTCGTCATGTCGGCGGTGACCACCATCGGCGCCGAGCAGAATCTGTTCGACGAGACGCCCGAGCACTGCCATCAGCTGCGCCTGGCCTCGCCCATTCTGACCAACGTGCAGATGGCGCAGATCAAGGAGATCAACACCGGCAAGCTGCGCGCCGCGACGCTGCCGATGCGCTACCCGGTGCTCGACGGCGGCCCCGGGCTGCGCAAGGCGCTCGACCAGTTGTGCGCCGCCGCGGTGCGCGCCGTCGCCGACGGGGCGACGATCCTGGTGCTCTCCGATCGCGATATCGACGAAGCGCACGCGCCCATCCCCAGCCTGCTGGCGACGGCGGCGGTGCACCATCATCTGATCCGCGCCGGCACGCGCACGCGCTGCGGCCTGGCGGTGGAGACCGGCGAGCCGCGCGAGGTGATGCACTTCGCCCTGCTGGTCGGCTACGGCGCCGCGGCGATCAACCCGTACCTGGCCTACGAGACGTTGGTCGAGCAGATCCGCACCAACGTCCTGAAGGGCGTCGACATCGACGAGGCGATCGAGCACTACGTCAAGGCGATCACCAAGGGCCTGCTCAAGGTGGCGTCCAAGATGGGCATCTCCACCGTGCAGAGCTACCGCGGGGCGCAGATCTTCGAGGCCATCGGCCTCAACCGCGACCTGATCGACCGCTACTTCACCTGGACGCCGTCGCGCATCGAGGGCGTCGGCCTCGACGTCATCGCGGCCGAGTGTGCCGCGCGCCATCACCACGCCTTCGAGGTGTCGCCCTCGCTTGACGGCGATCTCGACGTCGGCGGCCAGTACCAGTGGCGCCGCCGCGGCGAGTTCCACCAGTACAATCCGGAGAGCATCGCCAAGCTGCAACACTCGGTGCGCAAGGGCAGCTACCCGATGTTCAAGGAGTACACGCGCCTGGTCGACGACCAGAGCGTACAGCTCGCCACCCTGCGCGGCCTGCTGCAGTTCAAGGCGGGCCGCAGCGTGCCGATCGAGGCGGTCGAGCCGGCCGCGGCGATCGTCAAGCGCTTCAAGACCGGCGCCATGTCGCTCGGCTCGATCAGCCGCGAGGCGCACGAGAACCTCGCCATCGCGATGAACCGCATCGGCGGCAAGTCGAACACCGGCGAGGGCGGCGAGGATCCGGTGCGTTTCACGCCCGACGCCAACGGCGACCTGCGCCGCAGCGCGATCAAGCAGGTGGCCTCCGGCCGCTTCGGCGTCACCAGCTACTACCTGGTCAACGCCGACGAGCTGCAGATCAAGATGGCGCAGGGCGCCAAGCCGGGCGAGGGCGGCCAGCTGCCGGGCCACAAGATCGACGAGTACATCGCCAAGATCCGCTACTCGACGCCGGGCGTCGGGCTGATTTCGCCGCCGCCGCACCACGACATCTACTCGATCGAGGACCTGGCGCAGCTGATCCACGATCTGAAGAACGCCAACAACCGCGCCCGCATCAGCGTCAAGCTGGTCGCCGAGGTCGGCGTCGGCACCGTCGCCGCCGGCGTCTCGAAGGCCAAGGCCGACGTCGTGCTGATCAGCGGCTACGACGGCGGCACCGGCGCCTCGCCGCTCACCTCGATCAAGCACGCCGGCATCCCGTGGGAGCTCGGCCTGGCCGAAACCCAGCAGGTGCTGGTGATGAACGATCTGCGCGGCCGCATCCGCGTCGAGACCGACGGGCAGTTGAAGACCGGCCGCGACGTCATCGTCGCCGCCCTGCTCGGCGCCGAGGAGTTCGGCTTCGCCAGCGCCGCGCTGGTGGCGTCGGGCTGCATCATGATGCGCGTCTGCCATCTCAACACGTGCCCGGTCGGCATCGCCACGCAGGACCCGGTGCTGCGCAAGAAGTTCGAGGGCACGCCCGAGCACGTGGTGAACTTCATGATGTTCATTGCCGAGGAGACGCGCGAGCTGATGGCCGAGCTCGGCTTCCGCACCATCGACGAGATGGTCGGCCGGGTCGACCGGCTCGACCCGCGCGAGGCGATCTCGCACTGGAAGGCGAAGGGCATCGATCTGACCCAGATCCTGCACAAGCCCGAAGTGCCGGCGTCGGTCGCCACCCACTGCGTCACCGAGCAGGATCACGGCCTCGAGCGCGCCCTCGACAACCAGCTCATCGCGCTGGCCGAGCCGGCGCTGAGCAGCGGTACGCCGGTCGAAATCAGCCTGGCGGTGCGCAACATCAACCGCACGGTCGGCACCATGCTGTCGGCCGAAGTCTCGCGGCGCTATGGCGCCGAGGGCCTGCCGGCCGACACCATCCGGCTCAATTTCACCGGCTCGGGCGGCCAGAGCTTTGGCGCCTTCATGGCCAACGGCCTGTCGGTGCACCTCGAAGGCGACGCCAACGACTACTTCGGCAAGGGCATGTCCGGCGGCCGCATGGTCGTCGTGCCGCCCGCCACCGCCACCTTCGTGCCGGAGGAGAACAGCATCGTCGGCAACGTCGCGCTCTACGGCGCCACCAGCGGCGAGATCTTCCTGCACGGCATGGCGGGCGAGCGCTTCGCGGTGCGCAACAGCGGCGCCACCGCGGTGGTCGAGGGCGTCGGCGATCACGGCTGCGAGTACATGACCAAGGGGCTGGTGGTGGTGCTCGGCAAGACCGGGCGCAACTTCGCCGCCGGCATGAGCGGCGGCGTCGCCTACGTGCTCGACGAGGACGGCGACTTCGCCGTGCGCTGCAACAAGGGCATGGTCGACCTCGACCCGCTCGACGAGCGCGACGCCGAGCAGCTGAAGGAGCTCATCCACCGCCACTACCAGCTGACGCAGAGCGCGGTCGCCTGGCGCATCCTGTCCGGCTGGAAGGACTACGCCACGCAGTTCGTCAAGGTCATGCCGACCGAGTACCGCCAGATCCTCGCCAAGGCGCACCTCGATTCGGATTCCGCCAAGCTCGCCAGTATTTGAACGACGTGGAGGGCGCCGGGCCCT
>JBOHWA010000073.1:0-3035 GCA_050735855.1 Binatia bacterium | reverse complement strand
GGCCGGCGCGGGCGCGCCGGTCCAGCGGGCGAGGACGGCGTCCACCTCGGTCGCCGGCAGATGCAGCGTGCGCTGCGGAAAGGGCACCTCGATCCCGGCGCGGCGCAGATTGGCATCGATCTCGTAGTACAGGTCGCTCTTGAGCAGCGCCTGTCCGGGCGGGTCGCGGGTCCACACCAACAACTCGAAGTTGAGCGCGCTGTCGCCGAAGTTCTCGAAGCGCACTTCCGGGCGTGGGTCGACGAGCACCGCCGGATGCGCGCGGGCCGCGTCGAGCAGCGCGGTGCGCACCAGCTCGACATCCGAGCCGTACGCGACGCCCACCGCGAGATGCACCCGCACCAGCGGGTCGCCGTAGCTCCAGTTGATCAGCTCGACATCCAGCAGACGCGCATTGGGCACGATGATCGACACCCGATCCAGGGTGCGAATGATCGTACTGCGCCCGCCGATGCGTTCGACCGTGCCCTGCAGGCTGCCGAGCGAGACGAAGTCACCCGGCTTGATCGGCCGCTCGAACGACAGCACCACGCCGCTGACGATGCTGTTGGCAAGGTTCTGCAGGCCGAAGCCGATGCCGACGCCGAGCACGCTGGCGACGATGGCGAGCGAGCTGAGGTTGAGACCGGCGACCTGCAGGATCACGATCAGCCCGACGCCGAGCAGGACGTAGCGCACCAGCAGCGCCACCGGCTGCAGGGCGCCGCGGTTGGCGCCGGTGGCGCGCTGCAGGTGCGCGCCCAGCAGCCTGGTGAGCAGGCTCACCGCCAGCCACAACATCACCACCGCGGCGATCAGCCAGAGCAGATCCAGGCCCGAGTACACGCGCTCCCCCAAGCTGAACAGCGGGGCGCGCAGGCTGTCGCCCAGCAGATGGGTCACGCCGTAGCGCAGCTGCCGGGCGCCGGGCAGGCGTTCGGCGGCGTACAGTGCCGCCGCGCTCCATCCCGCCAGCTGGCCGGCCAGGCAGGCGAGCTCGATCGCCAGCCGCCAGCCCGGCCGGTCGCCCAGTGCCGTGCGCATCGGCATGCCACGCCAGCGGCCGATCGCCAGCGGCAAGCGCCGCGTGCCGCGCCGCAGCACCCAGTGCAGCAGGCCCGCGGCGAGCAGCGCCGCGACGACGCGCAGCCACGCGCCACCGAGGTATGCGGGCGAGCGCTCGACACGTGCCCGGACGAGTCCCGCCTCGGTCGCCTGCAGCCAGCGCTGCGCCTGCTCACCGGCGTCCATCCCCGGCAGCACATCGCTGTCGGTGACGGTGAGCAGGTGCCACTCACCCATGCGGATGGTCGGGTAGCCGTCGTGCTCGGCGAGCACCAGATTGACCGGCGCGGGGTCGGCCACCGCGGCGCGCAGGATGCGGGTGATCTCGGCGGCGCGCTGCTGCGGGCTCCAAGTGCCCGACTCGCCGACCTCGAACAGCACACGGCCGTCGAGCACCACCGGCACCCGCTCGCCGGGCAGGACCGGGGTCGGCTCCTGGGCGAACGCCGGCGCGCCCCACAGGAGAGCGGCAAGCAGCAGCGAGCGGATGGGGGCGCCGGAGCACACGACGCCGCTTGGATGCGGGCGGGCCGGCGGCGGATACAGTCGCCGCCGCGCGCTTGAATCGCCGCGCTGGTGCCCCCTAGGGTGCGCCATCCGCATGACCCACGTCTCCATCGAACGCGTCCCGCGGTCGCCCGCCTCGCTGGCGGCCGACCTTGACGTGATCGCTACGCGCCTGCCGGCGGTTCGGATGGTCAACGTCCCCGACCTGCTCGCCCACTGCCATCCACTTTGAGCCTCTGTGTTCTCTGTGGTTAGGAGATCCACTCACCTATGAAGCGCGTGCTCATCATCGGCTTGGCGGTTCTGCTGTTGTGTGCGATTGGGGCGTTCCTGTTTCTCGGCGCGCACGCCGAGAGTCTGATCAATACGACGCGGCCGGTGGCGCTGCCCGGGGTGAGCGCCGGGGCGCGGGCGCTGCACGACGCCAGCTTCGTCGTCGACCTGCACGCCGACTCGCTGATGTTCGGGCGCGATCTGGTGGCGCGCAGCAGCGTCGGGCACGTCGATCTGCCGCGCCTGCAGGACGGCGGCGTCGGCCTGCAGGTCTTCACCGCCGTGACCAAGGTGCCGCTCGGGTTCAACGTCGATCGCACCGACGGCACACGCTTCGACCTGCTGACGCTGGTCGGCCTGGCGCAGCTCTCGCCGCGCTTCGCCAGCGGCCCGCCCGCCCGCGCGCTGATCCAGGCCGAGCGGCTGGCCGACGCCGTCGCGCGTTCCGGCGGCCTGCTGCTGCCGGTGCGCAGCGTCGCCGAGCTCGACCAGCTCGTCGCCCGTCACAGCGCCGACCGCCGCGTCGTCGGCGGCCTGCTGGGCATCGAGGGCGCGCACGCGCTGGGCGACGACGCGGCCAATCTCGACGTCATGTTCGCCGCCGGCTACCGCATGATCGGGCTGGCACACTTCTTCGACAACGCCTTCAGCGGCTCGGCGCACGGCCTCGAGCAGTACGGCCTGACCGAGCAGGGCCGCGCGCTGGTGCAGCGCATGCAGGCGCGCGGCGTGCTCGTCGACCTGGCGCATGTGTCGGCGCGCGGCATCGAGGACACCCTGGCGATGGCCAGCAAGCCGGTGGTCGTCTCACATACCGGCGTGCGCGCCACCTGCAACAACGCCCGCAACCTCTCCGACGAACAGATCCGCGCCATCGCCGCCACCGGCGGGGTCATCGGCATCGGCTACTGGGACACCGCCGTGTGCGGCACCGAGATGCGCTACGTCACCGCGGCCATGCGCCACGTCATCGCCCTGGTCGGCGACGAGCACGTCGGCCTGGGCTCCGACTTCGACGGTGCCACCACGCCCGGGTTCGACACCAGCGCGCTGCCTGCGCTGACCCAGCAGCTGATCAACGAGGGCGTCCCCGAGGACAGCATCCGCAAGATCCTCGGCGGCAATGCGCTGCGCGTGCTGCACGCCGTCCTGCCGCAGTAGGAAGGTCACGCACCACCTGGAGGGCGCCGGTCCCTCGGCGCCGGGGGCGG
>JBOHWA010000072.1:0-2367 GCA_050735855.1 Binatia bacterium | reverse complement strand
CCGCAGCTCGAAGCGGCGCAGTACGGCTACGGGATCCTCGCCGGCCGCGCCGGCCAGCCGGCCGAGGGCTTCTACCACCTCGCCACCGCCGCGCGCCTGAAGGGCGACTACGCCACCGCCCTCAACCAATACGCCCGCGCCGCCCCGATGCTCCCCACCAGCGACGCGCGCCGCGAAGACGCCGAGCTCTGGAGCGCCGCGCTGAGCGAATTCCTGCGCGTCCCGGTCCCGCAGCCGGAGTAGCGGGCCCCCTGGAGGGCGCCGCTCCGTCGGCGCCGTGCCCGCGACGCGCACCCCGCTCGGGCTATCCGTACCGCCCTCCGGCGGAGCTCAGTGCACGCCCGGGCCCGGAGCCAGCGCGTGCGGCTCGATGCCCAGTCGGCGGATGGCGACTTCCCACATCTGATCGCTCGGCGTCTCGAACATCAGCGTCTTGTCGACCGGTACGGTCAGCCACGCCGACGCGGTGAGCTCGGCGTCCAGCTGTCGCGGGCCCCAGCCGGCGTAGCCGACCAGGAAGCGGCAGCGCGGCGCCAGCTCATGGCTCTGCATGACGCGCCGCAACAGGTCGCGCGAGGCCGAGAGATAGAGGCCGGGGCCGACCTCGATGCCGTCGCCGAGGTCGTCGGCGAGCAGCAGCCAGCCGCGCGCCGGATCGACCGGTCCGCCGACCCACACTTCGAGGCCGGTCTCGTCCTGCGGCGGCGGCTCGAGTTGCACGATGGCGGAGGCCAGGGTGTCGGTGGAGCGGTTCACGACCAAGCCCATGGCGCCATCGTCGCGGTGCTCGCAGAGCAGGATGACCGACTTGGCGAAGTTGGGGTCCTGCAGTTGCGGCATGGCGACGAGCAGGGACGGCGCCAGCGAGCTCGGCTGATCGAACATGTGGACCTCCACGATCTCCCACGTTCGATGTTTGCGACCGCACCAATCGAAGTCAATGCCACGCTGCTCCGCGGTGCGGGGCGAGTCGATCCCGCCCGGCGCCGCCGCGCCGCGTGCGGTGCCGGTTGACTGTCGCCCGGCAACGCGAAACTCTGCGCCGCGGATGACGTTGCGGCGGAAGCTGGGCTGGCTGGCGGTGCTCTACTTCGCCGAAGGCATGCCGTTCGGCGTCGTGCACGAGCTGCTGCCGCTCTACTTCAAGGTGCACGGCGTCTCGCTGGCGGCGATCGGGCTGATGTCGCTGGTCGGCCTGCCGTGGATCTTCAAGCCGCTCTGGTCGCCGCTGATCGACCGCTTCGGCGAGCGGCGCTTCTGGATCTGCGCCTGCCTGGCGGCGCTGGCGGTGCAGTCCGCCGCCGTGCCGCTCTTCGATCCGGCGGTGCCCGGCCTGGCGCTGTGGGCGCTGATGCTGGGCATGGCGTTCGCCTCGGCGACCCAGGACATCGCCATCGACGCGTATGCCATCGGCATCGTCGACCCGGGCCAGGAAGGCGACGCCAACGGCGTGCGCCTGACGGCGGCGCGCTTAGCCCTGATCGCCAGCGGCGGCGGGCTGGTGCTGCTCGCCTCGCAGTACGGTTGGGAGGCGGCGTTCGTCACCGCCGCCGTGGTGTTCGCGCTGCTGGCGGTGCTGTCGACCGCCGCGCCGCGGGTCGCCGTGCCTGCCGCCGAGCGCCGCCGCTGGCTCGCGGCCATCAGCCACTGGTTGCAGCGCCCCGGGGTGTGGGCCGTCTTCGGCCTGGCGCTGACCTACAAGCTCGGCGACGCCGCCATGGGCCGCATGATCAAGCCGTTCTGGATCGATCGCGGTCTGTCGCTGGCCGAGATCGGCATCGTCTCCAGCACGGTCGGCATGTTCGCCACCATCGCCGGCGCCATCGTCGGCGGCCGGCTGACCGCCCGCTGGGGCATCCTGCGCGCCCTGTTCATCCTCGGCCTGGCGCAGGCGCTGTCGAACCTCGGTTACGCGACGGTCGCCTTTCTCGACCCGCCGCCGCCGCAGACCGTGGTGACGTCGTTCGCCGACCTGTGGAGCGCCGCCGCCGAGCCGGCGCGGCTGATGATCTACGCCTCGTCGCTGCTCGAGTCGTTCACCTCCGGGCTCGGCACCGCCGCCTTTCTCGCCTTCCTCATGCACGTCTGCGACAAGCAGCACGCCGCCGTGCAGTACGCGGTTCTCTCCGCCCTCTTCGCGCTCGCCCGCGACGGCGCCGGCGCCGTCAGCGGCTTCGCCACTTCGAGCTTCGGCTACGGCCCGTGGTTCGCCTTCACCGTCGTCCTCGCCGTCCCCGGCCTGTGCCTGATTCCCGCCGTGCGCGGCTGGGTCCACGATCGCGAGACGGCAGACGGCTGACACGGCCGCCGCTCCGATCAATGGAGGGCGCCGCTCTGTCGGCGCCGCGAAGTGCGGTGGTCTTGTCG
>JBOHWA010000071.1:0-1854 GCA_050735855.1 Binatia bacterium | reverse complement strand
GGCTGCTGCTCGCTGGACGATTTCCTCGACGCGCGCCTGGTCGCCGAGCAGCTCGGCATCCCGTTCTACGTGATGGACTTTCGCGCCGAGTTTCGCCGCGCCGTGGTCGACGACTTCGTCGCCGAGTACCGCCGCGGGCGCACGCCGAACCCGTGCGCGCGCTGCAACCAGTTCGTCAAGTTCGCCGGTTTCTGGGACCGCGCCCGCGAACTGGGCGGCGAGCTGATCGCCACCGGGCACTACGCCCGCCAGCGCAGCGACGCCGACGGCGCCGCGTTGCTGCGCGGCTGCGATGCGGACAAGGACCAGTCGTATTTCCTCTTCGCCGTGGACCCGGCGGTGCTGCGCTGCACCCTGTTTCCGGTCGGCGAGCTCAGCAAGTCGGCCGTGCGCGCTGACGCGCAGCGCCGCGGCCTGGCGGTGGCGGCCAAGCCGGACAGCCAGGAGGTCTGCTTCGCACCGCGCGCGGCGCACGTCGCCTTCGTCGAGGCGCAGGCGTCGAGCGAGGCGATGCGACCGGGGGCGGTGCTCGACGCCTCCGGCGCCGTGGTCGCCCGGCACGACGGGGTGCACCGCTTCACCATCGGCCAGCGGCGCGGGCTCGGGGTCAGCGGCGGCGCGCCGCAGTACGTCACCGACATCGACGCGGACAGCGGCACGGTGCGCATCGGCCCGGCCGGGCAGGTGCTCTCCGCCGGCCTCAGCGCCACCGCCGCCAACTGGCTGGCGCCGATCCCGTTGCCGGGGGCCAGGGTCGGGGTCAAGATCCGCTCGCGCTTCGCGCCGCAGCCGGCGCGCATCATCGCCGCCGACGCCGGTGGCTTCACGCTGATGGGCGAGAACCTGCGCGCCGTGACCCCCGGCCAGGCGGCGGTGCTGTACGACGGCGAGCGCGTCCTCGGTGGCGGCTGGATCGCCCGCGCGCTCCCCGCCACGGTAGGGGAGACGCGGCATGCGTAGCGGCGACGGCGGCGAGCGCCGGTTGCGCGTCGCCTTCGCCACGCTGGGCTGCAAGGTCAATCAGTACGACACGGCCACCATGGATACGGCGTTGCGCGCCACCTGCGAGGTGGTGCCGTTCGCCGCCGGGGCCGATGTGTACGTCGTCAACAGCTGCAGCGTGACCGACCGCGCCGACGCCGAGAGCCGCCAGCTGGCGCGCCGCGCGCGCCGCCTGAACCCGCGCGGCCGGGTGATTCTGACCGGCTGCTTCGCGCAGACCGCGGCGGCGCGCGCGGCGCTGCCGGAGGTCGACTACGTGATCGGCGTCGGACGCCTGGCGGACGTGTTGCGCGCCGTGCACGAGCAGATTCCCGCTGCCGAGGGGCGCGTGCTGGTGCACAACCTGCGCAAGGTCGACGGCGCGATGGCGCTCGGCGCCGAGGTGTTCAGCGGCCACACGCGCGCCTTTCTCAAGGTCCAGGAGGGCTGCGACCTCTTCTGCAGCTTCTGCATCGTGCCGTTCGCGCGCGGCCGCAGCCGCAGCGTCGAGCCGCGGCGCGTGCTCGCCGAGCTGCAGCGCCTGGCGCAGCGCGGCTTTCAGGAGGTGGTGCTCACCGGCATCCACCTCGGTGGGTGGGGCAGGGACCTCGATCCCTCGCTGACCCTGGCCGACCTGGTCGAGATGATCGCCGAGGCGGCGCCGGTGGCGCGCATCCGGCTGAGCTCGATCGACCCGCCCGAGGTGACGCCGCGGCTGCTCGCGGTGATGGCGCGCAGTCCGATCGTCTGCCGCTCGCTGCATATGCCGGTGCAGGCCGGCGCCGACCGGGTGCTCGCCCGCATGCGCCGTCTCTACGATACCGCGGCCCTGCGCGACGTGGTGGCGGAGATCGCCCGGGTGCTGCCCGACGC
>JBOHWA010000070.1:0-11032 GCA_050735855.1 Binatia bacterium | reverse complement strand
GTGCTGCTCGGCTGGCACCTCTCGGGCACGCCGCTGCCGTTGGTCGCCGCCGCCCTGCTCCCGGCGGCGGCCTGGGCGGCGCTGATCGCGCGCGTCGACCGTCCCGCCGCGGCCTCCCCGGCGCTGCTGGCGCTGTGCTTCCTGTGGGGCGCGGCGGCCGCCGCGGTGAGCAGCGCCGCCGCCAACGACGCCGTGCAAGGGTGGCTCACCGCCCTCGGCCACGCCGGCCCCGCCCGCGTACTGACGCCGCGCCTGCTCGCGCCGGCGATCGAGGAGGCGGCCAAGGCGGCCCCGCTGCTGCTGCTGCTCGCGGCGCGCGGACGGCTGCGCAGCGTGCGCGCCGGCATCGTCTGCGGCGGCCTCATCGGGGCCGGGTTCTCGATGACCGAGAACGCCTCCTACTTTCTCCTCGCCGCGGTGCAGGGCGGCGCCGCCGGCCTGGCGCAGAGCATCTACCTGCGCGCCATGCTCGGTGGCCTCAACCACGCGGCCTTCACGGCCCTCGTCGGCGCCGGCGTGGGCTACGGCCGCGCCCGCGGCGGCCGCTGGCGCGGGCTGGGACCGGCGCTCGGCATGCTGGCGGCGGTCACGGCGCACGGACTGTGGAACAGCATCGCCGCCATCGCCCTCGATCGGGCGGTCTGCAACCCGGCCATGGCGGACGGCGCCTGCCGCGCCCCGGCCCCGGCGCTGACCCTGCTGGTCGTGGCGCCGCTGCTGATCGCGCTCGGCCTGGCCCCCTCGATCGCGCTGCTGGTCGCCGCAGCCCGACGGCTCGACCCGTCCCGTCGCGGCGCGCGACATCGGCAACAACAAAGGTTTACTTAGCTTTTTGGGGCATGGTAGCGTCGCAGAAGGGCTTGGTTTCGATCGGGGGGGCGCTTATGGGCAGTGGTTCGTTTCGACGTCGGGTCGGTCTGGTCGCCGTAGGCGCGGCTGTGCTTGCATTGTGGGTCGCGCCGGCTGTGGCGTCCTATACGCTGTTCGAAAGCGGCCATGTGCGGCCCCTGGCGCTGTCGCCGGACGGCAGCCGCCTGTTCGCGGTCAACACGCCTGACGACCGGTTGGAGATCTTCTCGGTTGGCGCCGGCGGGCTGACGTCGATCGGCTCGGTGCCGGTCGGCATGGAACCGGTGGCGGTCGCCGCCCGCACGAACACCGAGGTGTGGGTGGTCAACCACCTCTCCGACAGCATCAGCATCGTCGACACCAGCGCCAGCCCGCCGCGCGTCGTGCGCACGCTGCTGGTCGGCGACGAGCCACGCGACATCGTCTTCGGCGGGCCGGGCGGCACCCGCGCCTTCATCACCACAGCGCGGCGCGGACAGAACGTGCCGGGCTCGGTCCCCCCGCTGCTGACCTCCGAGGGTTTCGGCCGCGCGTTGGTCTGGGTCTTCGACGCCGCCAGCCTCGGCACGTCGCTCGAGGGCGCGCCGCTCACCATCATCGAGCTGTTCGGCGACACGCCGCGCGCCCTGGCCGTCTCACCCGACGGCAGCACCGTCTACGCCGGCATCTTCCACTCCGGCAACCAGACCTCCACGGTCAACGAGGGCGCCGTCTGCAACGACGGCAATCTCAACAACAACTCGGTCCCCGGCGCCTGCAACGTGCTCGGCGTCACCATGCCGGGCGGGCTGCCGCTGCCGGAGCGCAACGTCGACAACGTCGGCCGGCCCGAGACCGGCCTGATCGTCAAGTTCAACAACGGCAACAACTCGTGGCGCGATCAGCTGAACCGCAACTGGAACAACGCGGTGCGCTTCGATCTGCCCGACTTCGACGTTTTCGCCATCAACGCCAACGGCAACCCGCCGGTGCAGATCGCCGGCGCGCCCGGGCAGTTCGCCCATGTCGGCACGGTGCTGTTCAACATGGTCGTCAACCCGGACAACAACAAGGTCTACGTGAGCAACACCGACGCGCGCAACGAGGTGCGCTTCGAAGGACCGGGCGGCGGCGGGACGACGGTCAACGGCCACCTGCACGAGGCACGCGTCACCGTGCTCGACGGCACCACGGTCAACGCCCGCCACCTGAACAAGCACATCAACTACGCCGTCGTGCCGAGCGCGCCGGGGGTCAAGGACGCGAGCCTGGCGACGCCGACCGGCATGGCGGTCAACAGCACCGGCAGCACCCTCTACGTCGCCGCCTTCGGCTCGCAGAAGGTGGGCATCTACGACACCACCAAGCTGGAGAACAACACCTTCAACCCGACGACCGCCGACGGCATCACGCACGTCAGCTTGAGCGGCGGCGGACCGAGCGGCATCGTCCTCGACGAGACACGGTCGCGGCTCTACGTGATGACCCGCTTCGACAACTCCGTGTCGGTGGTCAGCACCGCCACGCAGAGCGAGGAGGTGGCGCTCAAGCGCACGCTGTTCTCGCCCGAGTCGCCGAGCATCGTCGACGGCCGCCCGCTGCTCTACGACGCCTTCCTCACCTCGAGCAACGGTGAAGCGTCGTGCTCGAGCTGCCACATCTTCGGCGACTTCGACAGTCTGGCCTGGGACCTGGGCAACCCGGATGAGTCGGTCCTGGTCAACCAGAACCCGGTCTCCTTCAACATCGGTCAGGATCCGGACTTCCACCCGATGAAGGGTCCGATGACGACGCAGAGCCTGCGCGGCATGGCCAACCACGGACCCATGCACTGGCGCGGCGACCGCACCGGCGCGCTCGACGAACCGAACGCGCAGCCCAACGGCGGCGCCTTCGACGAGGACCTGGCCTTCAAGAAGTTCAACCCGGCCTTCGTCGGGCTGATCGGGCGCGACGCCGAGTTGAGCGCCGCCGACATGCAGGCGTTCACCAACTTCATCCTGCAGGTCACCTACCCACCCAACCCGATCCGCGCGCTGGACAACTCGCTCACGCCGGCGCAGCTGAGCGGCCGCTCGCTCTACTTCGGCCCGGTGACCGACGCGTTCTTCAACTGCAACCAGTGCCACGCCCTCAATCCGGCGGCCGGCTTCTTCGGCGGCGACGGGCGCACGACCTTCGAGAACGAGCCGCAGCTCTTCAAGATCGCCCACCTGCGCAACGTCTACCAGAAGGTCGGCATGTTCGGCATGCCGGCGGTGCCATTCCTCGGCGACAACAACAACGTGCACACCGGCCCGCAGGTGCGCGGCTTCGGCTTCCTGCACGACGGCGGCGTCGACACCATGCGGCGCTTCCACAGCGCCACCGTCTTCAGCACCACGCCGGCCGAGGAAGCCGATCTCGAGGCGTTCATGTTCGCCTTCGACAGCAACCTCTTCCCGGTCGTCGGCCAGCAGGTGACCCTGACCAGCGTCAACGCCGGGCTGCTGCCGGTCGCCAATCGCCTCAACCTGTTGGAGGCGCGCGCCGCAGCGGCGGAGTGCGACGTCATCGCCAAGGGCATGGCCGGCGGCCAGCAGCGCGGCTGGTACCGCATACCCAGCGGTGAGTTCCGCAGCGATCGCGCCAGCGAGGCGCTGCTCACCTCGCTGCAGCTGCGCGTGCTCGGCGCCACGCCCGGCCAGGAGCTGACCTATACGGCCGTGCCGCCCGGCGCCGGCGAGCGCGCCGGCGTCGATCGCGACGAGGACGGCTTCTACGACCGCGACGAGCTCGACGCCGGCAGCGATCCCGCCGATCCGCTCGCCGTGCCGGGCGGCACCACCGCCGCGCTGGTGCCGGCGAAGAAGATCCAGATCAAGAACCAGCTCCCCGACGACGAAACGAAGAACAAGATCGTCGTGCTGTCGAAGTCGTCGAGCATCACCACCCCGGCGCCGCTGAGCGGCGGCGACCCGCGCTGCAACGGCGATCCGGTCGGGACGATCAAGGCGACGCTGAGCATCGCCAGCACGGTCAGCGGCGAGTCGCACAGCGCCGACCTGCCGTGCGAGAACTGGACCCTGCTGGGCAGCGCGACGAACCCGAAGGGCTACAAGTACAAGGATCCCGAACTCGACGACGGCACGGTCAAGAAGCTGACCTGGAAGAACCAGACGATGCTGAAGGCGATCCTGCAGGGCAAGGGGCCGTCGACGCTGGACTACGACCTGACCAACGCCGACCAGGCCATCGTCGGGGTGCAGCTGATCATCCCCGGCTCGCGCATCTGCATGGCGTGCGACGACTACAACGGCAAGAACGGCAGCGACGGCAAGCTGTTCCTGGGCAAGGACTGCCCGGCGCCGGTGGCGTGCGTGCCCTGAGCCGCGACGCGGCCGACGGGCGCTGATTCGGGGGCGCGGCGGGCAACCGCCGCGCCCCTTTGCGTTGACGGCAGGGCGCGGATACAACCGCCCCTCGCATGATCGGCGAGGCGCGCGGCGTCACCCAGCGCTTTGGCTCCCGACTGGCGGTCGACGGCATCGATCTCGACGTCGCCCCCGCCATCTGTTTCGGCCTGCTCGGCCCCAACGGCGCCGGCAAGACGACGACGCTGCGCATGCTGTACGGCGTCACCCGCCCTACCGCCGGCACCATCCGCGTCTTCGGCCTCGACCTGCAGCAGCATCCGCGCGCCGTGCGGCGCCGCCTCGGCGTCACCCTGCAGGAGAACGTCTTCATCGAGGCGCTGTCGCCGGTCGAGAACCTGCGCGTCTTCGGCCGCTACCACCTGTTGCGCGAGCCGGCGCTCGGCCGACGCATCAACGAGCTGATCGACTTCCTCGAGCTGCGCTCGCACGCCGACGTGCCGGTGCAACGCCTCTCCGGCGGCTTCAAGCGCCGGCTCGCCATCGCCCAATCATTGATCAACCAACCCGAGCTGCTGATCCTCGACGAACCGACCACCGGGCTCGACCCCGCCGTACGGCTCGCCCTCTGGGCGCGCGTGCGCGATCTGCGCGCCGCCGGCACCACCGTGCTGCTCACGACGCACTACATGGATGAGGCCCAGCGCCTCTGCGACCGCGTCGCCATCGTCGCCAACGGCCGGATCATCGGCGACGGCGCGCCCAAGGCGCTGATCATTGCCCACCTCGCCCCCGAGGCGATCGAGTTCGACTGCACGCCCGAGGAGGAAGGGGCGCTGCTCGACGGCCTGCCGACGCCGCGCCATCGGCTGCGCACCGGGCGGCGTCTGATCGTCTACGGCGAGCCGGCCGGCCGCCTGGCCGAGGTGCTGCGCCAACGCGATCCCGACGACCGGCGCGGACTGGTGGTGCGGCCGACCAATCTCGAAGACGTCTTCCTGCGCCTCACCGGCAGCACCCTGGAGGGCGGCGCGTGACGCTGTCGATCCCACACGCCCTCTCGGTCTGGCAGCGCAATGCGTCGATGTACCGCCGCACCTGGTGGCTCAACATCCTGCCCAACTTCTTCGAGCCGGTGCTCTATCTGGTCTCGCTCGGCATCGGCGTCGGCGCCTACATCCAGCAGATGGGCGGCACCAGCTATGCCGCCTTCCTCGCCCCGGGCCTGGTCTGCGTCGCGGCGATGAACGGCGCGAGCTTCGAGGTGACGTACAACATCTTCGTCCGCCTCACCTTCGAGAAGCAGTACGACGCCATGCTGACCACGCCGATCCAGCCCGACGACGTGCTGGCCGGGGAGATCCTCTGGGCGGTGACCCGCGCCTCCATCTACGGCATCTCGTTCCTGGTGGTCATCGCCTTCTGGGGCCTCGCCCCGTGGCCCGGCGCCCTGCTGGTCGTGCCGGTGATCCCCCTCACCGGGTTGCTGTTCGCCGCCATCGGCATCTCCTTCTCGCTGCGCGTGCCGACGATCGAGGTGTTCAGCTTCTACTTCACCCTGTTCCTCACCCCGCTGTTCCTCTTCTCCGACGTGTTCTTTCCGCTGCAGGAGCGCCTGCCCGGCCACTGGCTCTGGGTCGCCGAGGCGCTGCCGTTGCTCCATCCGGTCCGCCTGGCGCGGTCCGCGTTTGCCGGCACCCTCGGTCTGACGGCCCTGTGGGATCTGACCTACATCCTGGTCGTCTCCACCCTGCTGCTTGCCGGCGCCCGCCGCGCCGTCCGCCGCCGGCTGACCAGCTGAAACCGGGGAGGGGGGTCCCCCTGGCGGCGGGGCCGCCGGGTGGGGCCTCTTGTGCATCCTGGTGTGAACAGATATGAGCGGCGCTATTAAGCCGACAGACTGTTGGCCGGGAAGGAGCTGCCATTTCTACGAAGGTTTTTGTAGGCAATCTGAACTTCAGCACGACGAAGGATGAACTCATGACGCTGCTCGCGGAGGCGGGACGCGTCGTCGATGTGCATCTACCCACCGACCGGGAAACCGGTCGGCCGCGCGGATTCGCTTTCGTCGAGTTCTCGCAAGCCAGTGAGGCGGCAGACGCCATCATCCGCTTCCACAATCGCGAGATCGGTGGTCGGCGCCTCAACGTCAACGCCGCCGACGATCGGCCGCGTCGCGTCGGGCCACCCACGTCGTTCCGCCCCTCGTCCGGCGGGCCGTCGGGCTTCTCCGCACCAGGCGGTGGCGGTGGCAACGGCTTCGAATCGTCCCTCGGGCAGAACAACGACGATTTCGCCGGCGGCGGCGCCGCGGGCCGCCCGTTCAAGAACAAGGGCAGCCGCCGCGGTCTGCGCGGCCGCAAGCGCAGCCTGAACTACTGACGCACGCGCCGGCCGCCGCTCGGGCAGCGGCGGTTTGGTGCAGTGGCAGTCCCCTCCGCGCCGCCGGCTAGAAGTACTCCGCCGGTTCCTCGGTCTTCTTGTCACCGGGCTCGCCCGCTTCGCGGCCGGGGATGAACTTGCCGGTGATCATGTCCTTGTAGCCCATGCCGGGACCGACCATCGGGTAGACGTGGGCGCCGGGGTCGACCATCACCTCGAGGAACGCCGGGCCGGGGAAGTTGACGAAGCCCTCGAGGCTCGTGCGCACGTCGGCCTGGGCGCCAACGCGCTGGGCGAAGCCGAAGCCGTCGGCTTCGACGGCCTTGACGAAGTCCTTTTTGTGCAGCGTCTTGTCGGTGCCCGAGTAGCGGTTGGCGTAGAAGAGGTCCTGCCACTGCCGCACCATACCGTCGCCATGGTTGTTGAGCAGCAACACCTTGACCGGGATGTCGTAGGTGGTCAGCGTCTCCAGCTCCCCGAGGTTCATGCGGATGCTGCCGTCGCCGTCGATGTCGATGACCAGCTTGCCCGGGTTGGCGATCTGCGCGCCGATCGCCGCCGGCAGACCGAAGCCCATGGTGCCCATGCTGCCCGAGGTCAGGAAGGTGCGCGGCTCGACGAAGTCGATGTACTGCGCCGCCCACATCTGGTGCTGGCCGACGCCGGTGGTGACGATGGCGTTGCCGCGCGTGATCTCGTTCAGCTGCTCGAGCACGTACTCGACCTGGATGTGCGGCGATTCGCGGTTGTAGTTGAGCGCGTAGCGCAGGCGCAGCTCGCTGACGTGACGGTGCCAGTCCTCGAAGTCGCGCTTGAAGCCCTCGCCCGCCTTGAGCAGCTGCGTCAGGCCGCGCTTGGCGTCGCTGACCTGGGCCCAGTCGACGTTCTTCACCTTGCCGATCTCCGAGGCGTCGACGTCGAGATGCGCGATCACCGCGTGCGGAGCGAACTCCTTCACCTTGCCGGCGACGCGGTCGTCGAAGCGCGAGCCGATGGCGAAGAGGAAGTCGCAGTCCTCGACCGCGTAGTTCGCGAACGCCGTCCCGTGCATGCCGAGCATGCGCAGCGACAGATCGTTGGTGGTGTCCATGGCGCCGATGCCCATCAACGTCGTCACCACCGGGATGTGGAAGCGCTTGGCGAACTTGCGCAGCTCCGGCGCCGCGTCGCCGTTGATCACGCCGCCGCCGGCATAGAGCAGCGGCCGCTTGGCGTTGTGGAGCAACTTGAAGAACGCCTCGGCCTCGCTGGGGGAGATGGTGGCGCGGTTGAGCTTCTCGATGCGCTCGCGGTAGCCGGTCAAAGGCAGGTGACCGGTCCCGGCGAAGACCGACTCGGCCAACTGCACGTCGCGCGGGATGTCGACCACCACCGGCCCGGGCCGGCCGCTGCGCGCCAACTCGAAGGCGCTGCGCATGGTCGCCTCGACCTTGGTCTCGTCGGTGAGCAGGAAGACGTGCTTGGCGCAGGCGGCCATGATGTTGAACACCGGCGCTTCCTGGAAGGCGTCGGTGCCCATCGCCGCGCGCGGCACCTGGCCGCAGATCAGCACCACCGGGATGGAGTCGGCCTGGCAGTCGCGCACCGGCGTCACCGCGTTGGTCGCCCCGGGCCCCGAGGTCACCAGAAAGACGCCGACGCGGCCGCTCGAGCGCGCGTAGCCAGCCGCCATGAAGCCGGCGCCCTGCTCGGTCGCCGGCACGATCAGGCGGATCTGCTGCTCGATCGGGCGGTGCTCGTTGTACCGGAAGATGGCGTCGTAGGTCGGCAGGATGGCCCCGCCGCTGTAGCCGAAGATGGTGTCGACACCCTCGTCGGCCAAGACCTGCAACAGGGCATCGGCCCCGATCATCCTGGTCCCGGCCAGGGGATGCGGAGTACCCCCCGCCTCTTCACTCGAACTGCGCGGCGACTTCACCAACGTCGGCATCGAACCCAACCCTTCCCGCGCCTGTGCGCGAGGCTCATACATCGCACGAATCGAAGAAAAAGCAACGACTTGCGGGCGTTTGGAGCGCGGGAGCTCGCTGCCGCTTTGCGCCGACCATCAGGTCGCCTCAGACGACAACATCGCCGTGCCTGCTGGCACCGTGACTCCAGCAGAGCGGGAGCAAGCCCCCGCACTCCAAATCCTGCGCCCCCAGGCACCGCGGGCGCGGATCTGATACACGCACCGCCATGTCTCTGGATGCGCAGGCGATTCTGCTCACCGACCGGGTAGCGATCGTGACCGGGGCGGCGGTCGGCATCGGGCGCGCCATCGCCCTGGCGCTGGCGCGCTTTGGCGCGCATGTGGGCGTCTGCGACCGCGACGCCGACAACCTGGCCGGCACGGCGGCCGAGATCACCGCCATGGGGCGCACGGCAGTCAGCGGCGTGTTCGACGTCCGCGACGGCGAGTTGCTGCGGCGCTTTGCGGCCGAGGTCCACTCGCGCCTGGGCACGGTCGACGTGCTGGTGAACAACGCCGGCGGCGGCTTCATGGCACCATTTCTCGAGGTCACCGACAAGGGCCAGGAGGCGCTGGTGCGCGAGAACTTCGGCAGCGTCGCGCTCGCCATCCGCGCCGTCGTCCCGCTGATGACCGCCGGGCGCGGCTCGATCGTCAACATCACCTCGATCGAGGCGCATCGCGCCGGCCCCGGGTTCGCCGTCTATTCGGCGATGAAGGCCGCGGTCGCCAACCTGACGTGTAGCCTGGCGCTCGAGCTCGGCGAGCGATTGATCCGGGTGAACTGCATCGCTCCGGACGTCATCCCCACCCCCGGCATCGGCGCCGTGGCGATCAAGACGCCGCTGCCCATCGCCGGTCACCCCGACGACGTCGCCGGCGCCGCCCTCTATCTCGCCTCCGATCTCTCGCGCTTCGTCACCGGCACCACCCTGCACGTCGACGGCGGCAACCACGCCGCCGGCGGCTGGCATCGGAGCTCAGGTGGCTTCACCACCTGACGCCGCTTCGCCACTGCATATGGCCTATGGCTTATGGCCTGTGGCATATAGCCCCGGCAACGGCCCCGCGCCGCTGATCTGCGCACCATAGCCATACGCCATAGGCGGCGCCGCAGGCGCCATCCCAGCATGTACGTACTCGCCATCGACCAGGGCACATCGTCGACCAAGGCGCTGGTGGTGGCGCCCGGCGGCAGCATCGCGGGCGCGGCCGAAGCGGCAGTGCATCCGCGCGCGCTGGGCGATGGCGGCGTCGAGCAGGATCCCGAGGAGCTGTGGAGCTCGGTGGTGGCGGCGGGCACCCAGGCGGTCGCCGCGGCCGGGGTGCCGATCGGCGCCGTTGGGCTCGCCAACCAGGGCGAGACGGTGCTCGCCTGGGACCGCGCCGACGGCCGCCCGCTGTCGCCCGCGATCTCGTGGCAGGACCGCCGGGCGCTGGCGCTGTGCGCAGGTCTGGACGGCCATGCCACGGCGCTGCGCGAGCTGACCGGGCTGCCACTCGATCCGTATTTCGCCGCGCCGAAAATCGCCTGGCTGCGCGCCCAAGGCGTGCGCGGCGGCGTCTGCACGACCACCGACAGCTGGCTGCTGCATCGCCTGTGTGGCGCCTTCGTCACCGATGCCGCGACCGCGTCTCGCACCCTGCTGCTCGATCTCGACGCCGTCGCCTGGTCGGCCGCGGCCTGCGAGACATTCGCCATCGATCCGAAGGATCTGCCGGAGATCGTCGGCTGCGCGGAAGCGGTCGGCGAGACCACGACCTTTGGTCCGCGCGTAGCGGTGGCCGGTCTGGCGGTCGACCAACAGGCGGCGCTCTTCGCCGAGTCGTGCCTCGCCCCCGGTGAAGCCAAGTGCACCTATGGCACCGGAGCGTTCCTGCTCGCCACCGTCGGGGCGCAGGCGCGCCGTTCGACGGCGGGGCTGGTTGCCTGCGTCGCCTGGCGCCTCGGCGACACGACCACGTACTGCCTGGATGGACAGGCCTATACCGCCGGTGCCGCGCTGCATTGGCTGCACGGGCTCGGGTTGATCGACGACCCGAGCGACCTCGACCGCCTGTGCGGCGCACGGCCCGACGCCGGCGGCACGCTCTTCGTCCCTGCCCTCGCGGGCCTGGCGGCGCCCTTCTGGCGCCCCGCCGCGCGCGGCGTCTTCGCCGGCCTGTCGCTGGCCACCTCGCGCGCCGACCTGCTGCGCGCCGTGGTCGACGGCCTCGCCGCGCAGGTCGCCTGGCTGGCGCGCGCCGTCGCCGCCGACTTCGGCCATCCGCTGGCCTGCCTGCGCGTCGACGGCGGCCTGACGCGCTCGCGGCTGCTGATGCAGAGCCAGGCGGATCTGCTGCAAGCACCGGTCGAGGTGTACCCCTCGCCGCACGCCACCGCGCTCGGCATCGCCGCCCTCGCCCGTCTCGGGGTGGGCGACGCGACCGATGGCGCCACCGCGCTCGGTCCCTGGCGGCCGGCCGCCGTCTACGAGCCGCGCCTCGCCGCCGCCGCGGCCGAGGAGCGCCTGCAGCG
>JBOHWA010000069.1:0-4032 GCA_050735855.1 Binatia bacterium | reverse complement strand
CCGCCACGCCGACCACTCCGAGCACCACCCCGAACCCGACGAAGTTGCTCCACAGCCGCTCGCCGTAGGTGAGCAACTCGCGCGGCAGCTCCGCGGCGGGGATGCCGAACAAGATCGAATCGAACATGCGTGCGGTCACCATCCAGCGCAGCCCCGCCACGCTCGCGAGGTCGACCTGCCAATAGTCCCGCGCGTAGTTGAGCGGAGTGCCGGAGAGATAGCGGAGCGGCAGGTAGAGGTAGATCGACGCGCCGGCGAGTCCGCAGATGACGGTCGCGAGCGGCAGCCAGAGCGGCCGCCACGGCGACCGGCGGCCGCTCGCCGCCAGCCAGGTGAACCCGGGCAGCAGCAGGGCCATGGACAGGTGGTTGCCGGCTCCGACCCCGAAGAGAAACGCCAGCAGACAGAGCTGGGTGGCGCGGCCGTCATCTCGCCAGCGCAGCACGACGAGCAAGAGTGCGGCAACAAACGCTGCGTGCAGCGCGTAGAGCTCCGCCGCCACCGCACTGATCCAGAAGTAGTACGTGAAGGCGGCGAACCAGGTCGCCATCAGCGCGACGGTGCGCGCGCCGGTCAGGCGGCGCAGGACCGCGTAGAGCGACAGGGCGGCGAGTGCGCCGGCCACCGCCGAGAACAGATTCAACCGGTAGCCGACGTCGCCGATCGGGAGGAGCGCAAAGAGATGGCCGAGCAGCATGTAGGTCGGGCTGCCGGGCGCATGGACGATGCCGAGCGCATAGGCCCCGGTCGTCAGCTCGGCGCTGTCGAGACCGTAGACCGTGGGCGCCAACGTGCGCAGATAGACCAGGAAGGGGACCCCCGCGGCGAGCGCGCCGCAGGCCAGGTCGGTCGCATTCCGGCGCGGCATCAAGGCAGTGAATCCGCGACCGGATCCGATCTCGAGGGATCGGCTCGGACCCGCACGGCGAGGGATCGGAGCAGGAGTCGCCGCATGTCCGCCTCGCTCGTCGAGCGCTCGCGCTCAGTACGCCCCGTCGGCGCGCCACACCGCACCGGTCGTATGGCAGAGCACCATGATGTCGGTCCACAGCGACCAGTTGCGCGTATAGTACTCGTCGAGGCGCAGCCGGTGCTCGAAGGTGAGGGTGCTGCGCCCGCTCACCTGCCACAGCCCGGTGAGTCCCGGTCGCGCCTTGAGGATCGTCTCGGCGCGGGCGCCCATGCGTTCGATCTCGCTCGGCAGGTACGGTCGCGGACCCACCAGGCTCATCTCGCCGCGCAGCACGTTGAGCAGTTGCGGCAGTTCGTCGAGGCTGAAGCGGCGCAGGGTGCGCCCGACACGAGTCACCCGCGGATCGCGCCCCTTGAGCTTGGCAAAGCGCTCCCACTCGGCGCGGCTGTCTGCGTCGGATGCGAGGCAGGCGGCCAGGCGCGCATCGGCGTCGGCGTACATGGTGCGCAGCTTGAGACAGCGGAACGGCCGGCGGTCGCGCCCGAGACGCGCTTGCGCAAAGAAGATCGGCCCGCTGGAATCGAAGCGGGTGGCGAGCGCGGCCAGCAGCAGCAGCGGGGAGGCGAGCAGCACCGCGGCGGTGCCGACGACGACGTCGAAGCAGCGCTTGATCAGTCGGTTCCAGGGAACCGCGAGATTCCAACGCATGTGCAGCAAGAGCACCCCGTCGAGGTCCTCTGCCTCGACGCCAACCGAGGCAAGGCCGAAGAGATCGGGGACGACCCGGATGCTGCGCACGTGTCCTTCGCAGGTCGCGACGAGCTCGAGAAGACGCTCGCGCGACAATTGGGGCATGGCCACGACGACCTCCCGTGCCCGCGTGTGCTGGACGATGTCGGCGGCGGACGCCAACGGTCCGAGCACGGGAATGCCGTCGAGGCAGGTTCCGATCCTCCCCGGGTCGTCGTCGACGAAGGCGACGGGGTCGTAGCCCAGCTCCGCATGGGCGCGCAGTCGCGCGCAGACCTGCCGCCCACTCTCCCCCGCGCCAAGGATCACCATGCGTCTGGTCCACAGCCCGAGCGCCGCCAGCCACCGCTTCACCTGCACACGCGCGAGGGGCACCGCGACGAGCGTCATCAGCCACGTGCCGCCGATGACCATGCGCGAAAGCCTCGCCGCATCGCCGCCGGCAAACGAAATGGCGATCGCCACCAGCGCCGCCAGGCTACAGGCGGACACGACCCGCCGGGCTTCGTCCCAGAAGAGCGTGCGACGGGTGTACAGACCGCTCACACAGAAGGCGAGGGTCCACGGCAGCAGGAAATAGAGGTGGAGCAGGAAGAACGGAAGCGGCGTCACCGGTCCGAGGCTGGGAAGAACCGGCGCGAGGCGATGACGAGCCCACCACACGAACCCGAGACAGCCGAACACGGTCATCCAGTCGGCCACCACCAGGATCCCGACGGCCGCCAGCTCCCGGCCGGAGAACTCCTCGGCTCTCCTGCCGTGGCCGCGCGGCGCTTGCGCCGCGCTCGCCTGCTCGAGTGACGGTTCGCAGGCGCGGGCTACTCCATGCTCCAGCATTGCCGAGGCCATACTGCTTTCCATCGGCTCAGCTCAAGTTCACCTGAAGCGCGGTCGACCGATCCTCCCGGCTAAGCATTTTGAGCCGCGCGCCGCCTTGTCTCGGCTAGGCGAATCAGCTGGCGACGCGGGTGCAATCCCGATTGCCTTCGCCGATACGCGCGCGCTAAGAGGCGCGTTGAGTGGGTGTCTCGGTCGACGGCGAGGGTAGTCGGCTTCCGCCTGGGCTGGCGCCAGAGCAGGCAGTGGCCACCACACGTGCGCACGCCCGGCCCTTCCTGGTGTTGCTCGCCGCTGCCGTCGCGATCGCGACCGCCGTCAAGTTGTACATCTCGTTCTCCTTCGAGGGCACGATCGACGTCGTCTACTGGCAGCAGTTCCTGGGGCTGATCCGCAGGTTCGGAAGCGGCGTGTATCGGAGCCACGAGCTCTTCAACCATCCCCCCTTCATGATCCACGTCCTGCGCGCTGCGGGAGCGCTCGCCGACGCCAGCGGCCTGTCCCTGGCGTTCTGGCTGCGCTTTCCCGGCATCCTGGCCGACGCCGGATCCGTCGTCCTGGTGTGGTTGATTGCCCGGCGTTCGCTGCCCGACCTCGACCGCTCCGTGCTGCTGCTGTTGTTGGCGCTGGCGCCGGCGTCCATCCTGATCTCCGGCTATCACGGCAACACCGACCCGATCATGGTGTGCATGCTGCTGCTGGCGGTCTACGCGATGGAGGCCGGTTCGCCATGGGCCGCAGGGCTCGCCTTCGGAATGGCCATGAGCTTCAAGGTCGTGCCGGTGATCTTCGTGCCGGCGTTCGTCGCCTATCGCCGCACGATCCGCGGCGCGCTGGCGTTCGGTGTCACGGCGGGCGCCACGTTCGTCGCCACTGGGATGCCCTACGTGTTGGACGACCCCGCGTTCCTGGCGCAGCGGATCTTCGGCTATGCCGGCGGCAGCGCGGCGTGGTGGGGCCTGCCGCTGCTGGTGCGTCTGACCGACGAGCACATGCGCTCGCAGGCAATCTATTCGGAGACGTGGCGCGCCGCGCCCGGCATGCGCGAGCTCTACTCTCTGATCTCGACGGCCTCCGCCGCCTACGCGCGCTGGGGGACGGCGACGGTGCTCGGGAGCATCGCGGTCCTGTCGCTCTGGCTGAACCGCCGCGAGCGCCGGCCCGCGCTCTTCGTGCAGTGCGGCATCGTCGCGCTCGTCTTTCTCTTCTTCATGCCGAGCTTCGGTCCCCAGTACCTGGCCTGGGTGATCCCCTGGGCCGTGGCTGCCGGCCCGCTCGCCGCGATCCTCTTCTACGAGGCCAGCGGCGCCCTGCTGGGGTGGCTGTATGTGACTCATCTGCAGCCAAACGTGCTGACGATACCGCTGTCGCTGGCCTGCTGGGCGTCGATCGGCGTGGCCGGGCTCGTCCTCTGGCAGCGCGCGCAGGCAGCGATGCGCGCGCCGGACGCCGCGCGCTCCAGATGGACGCGCCGCGTCGCGCGCGCGGCGCTGGCGGGGCTGGCGACGCTCGCCATCGCCGTGGGCGTGCTG
>JBOHWA010000068.1:0-3650 GCA_050735855.1 Binatia bacterium | reverse complement strand
AGCCCGTCGCGCTCGACCAGCGCCTCGGCCGCGTCGCGCCCGCCGTCGCACGGGCGGACGCGGCCGCCGACGTAGAGCGTCGTGCTCATGAACGGCCCCGGCCGCCGGAGACAAAGTGCGCGTGCAGCAGCGAGGGCGCCGAGCAGGTCACGCGTCCCACGTGGCATTCGGCATGCCCGGAGCGCAAGCGACCGTGCGCCTCCCGGTTCTGACGTCGCACGCGGCCGACAGCGTTGGGTGCACCGGGTCGGGCTCGATCGAGACGGGGGGCCCGTGGACCGAGGCGCCGCCTCCACATGCCGCCCGAGATGTGGTTGGCTCCAGCGACATGACCGATCCCACCACCGCGTTGAACCAGTCCTGCCACTGCATCACCGTCGACCCGGCGCGCCTGCGCGCCGTGCTCGAAGCGGCGCCCTGCACCGACGGCGTCTACGCGTCGATCCTGGTCGATCAGCCGCACCTCTTCGCCGCCTCGCCGGTGTTCCTCGGCCGCGCGCAGTTGCAGCAGATGGCGGAGGTCGTGACCGCGGTGGAAGCCGTGGTGCGCAGCGCCGCATTTCGGTCCCAGGCGTTCGCGCTGGCGCCGCCGCTGGCGCTGGCCGACCACGGTCCGCGCGGCGTCTTCCTCGGCTTCGACTTCCATCTCGGCCCGGCCGGTCCGCAGCTCATCGAGATCAACACCAACGCCGGCGGCGGCCTGCTCAACGCCGCGCTGGCGCGCGCCCAGCAGGCCTGTTGCGCCGAGGTGGAGGCGGCCTTCGCCGGCCCGGCCGCGGCGGACGTCGAGGCGACCTTCCTCGCCATGTTCCGCAGCGAGTGGCGCCGCCAACGTGGCGAGCGGCCGCTGGCGCACGTCGCGATCGTCGACGACGACCCGCCGGCGCAATACCTCTATCCCGAGTTCCGTCTGTTCCAGCAGCTGTTCGAGTCCGCCGGCCTGCGCGCCACCATCGCCGATCCGCGCCAACTCGAGTACCGCGACGGCGCTCTGTGGGTCGCGGGCGTGCGCGTCGACCTGGTCTACAACCGCCTCACCGACTTCGTGCTCGCCGGCGCGCCCTGCGCCGCCCTGCGCGATGCCTACCGCGACGGCACCGTCGTGGTGACCCCCAACCCGCACGTGTACGCGCTGTATGCCGACAAGCGCCACCTGGTCACCCTCTCCGACCCGGCGCGGCTGCGAGCCCTGGGCGTCGACGACGCCGGCATCGCCGTGCTCGCCGCCGGCGTGCCGTCGACGCGGCTGGTCGAGGCCGACGATGCCGACGCGTTGTGGGCGGCGCGCAAGGGCCTGTTCTTCAAACCGGTCGACGGCTACGGCGGCAAGGCCGCCTACCGCGGCGACAAGCTGACCCGCGGCACCTGGGCGCAGATCCTCGCCCGCCCCTACGTCGCGCAACGTATCGTGCCGCCGAGCGAGCGCACCATCCTGCTCGACGGCCGCGAGCAACCGCTGAAGCTCGACCTGCGTTGCTACGTCTACGACGCCACCGTCCAACTCGTCGCCGCCCGCCTCTATCAAGGCCAGACGACCAACTTCCGCACCGCCGGCGGCGGCTTCGCCCCGGTGTTCACGGAAGCGGGCGTCGCGTAGATCCTGCGCTCCGCCGCGGCTGGTCCGCGCGCAGAGCGGGAGCAATCTCCCGCACTCCACAGGACGCTCGCTTTAGGTCGGGTCTGGCGTCAACTGACGCCGCGCCTGTGCCCGAGGCCGCGCAGGACGACGACGCAGCCGACCATGATCGCGATGCCGTTGACGGTCAGCACCACCATGACCAGCGCTTCCTTCCACGCGCTGGCCGACAGCGCGGCGCCGTGCAGGGGGGTGGAATCACGCGTGCCGAGCAGCGCGGCCAGCAGCAGCCCGAGGCTGCCGCCGTAGCTGCTCAGTACGAGGATGGCGAAGGCCGCCCGTTCGGCGCGCGGTGACAGCTCCAGCGCGCTCCAGGCGGCGCCGAGGGCGATGAGGAAGGTCGCGTTCAGCAGCGTGCCGGTGTGCATCGACAGCCCCATGCGCGGGTTGGCCATCGCCGCGATGAAGAGGCCGCCGATGAGCGCGAGCAGAAACAGGACGACGCCGTGCCACACGGTCCGTCGGCCAAGGTCGGAGACCATCGGCGACGAGAGAGCATCGGTCGAGCGCATCCGTACCTCCTGGGTCCGTGGCACCGCGCGGGGCGGGTCGCGCCATTGGCCAGGGGCCCCCGGACGCTGTCAAGCGATTGATGCGCCGCCGCGCGAGGAGTAGGGCGGACGCATGGCGCCGGATGCCGATGCGACGCTGCGCGTACGCCGGGCCCGCCCGGGCGATGCGGCAGCCCTGACGCGCATCGCGCACGCCGCCAAACGCCACTGGCGCTATCCGGAGGCATGGATCGAGCTCTGGGCGGCGGATCTCACGCTCAGCGCCGGGTTCATCGACGCGCACCCCGTGTACGCCGCCTGCCGCGGCGCCGGCATCGTCGGATTGTATGCCCTGTCGCGCGACGGTGCGGACGTCGAGCTCGAGCACCTGTGGGTCGATCCGCCGCACATGGGCAGCGGCATCGGGGCGCTGCTGTTCGAGCACGCCACCGTAACGGCCAGGTCGCTCGGTGGCGCGACGCTGCGCATCGCGTCCGATCCACATGCGGAAGGGTTCTATCGGCGCATGGGCGCGCGGCGCGTCGGTGCGGTCGCCTCCGCGCCGGGCGATCGCATGCTGCCCGTGCTGATTTTCGACCTGGCCGTACCCTGCGCGAGCGGTCGAACGTCCTAGTGGTCAGGAAGGATGTCGCACACCGGGGCCACGAGCGCTGCCGCTCGCGCCTCTGGGCGCACTGTTATCGCATGACCGGGACTGCTCGCGCTGCGCTTGCGCCGCGTTGCACGTGCCGACCGGGGAGGCGCGCCGCATCCCGTGTCGCGCCAGGCGCCGTGCTCTCGAGCGACTACGGGCGCGCCCCTGGTATGCCTACCCCGCCGCGCGCACGACCTCGACCGAGCACTCCGCCCGCGCGGCTACGGTGCTGGAGACGCTGCCGAGGAGAAAACGCTCGGTAGCCCGCAGGCCGCGGGCGCCGACGAAGATGCCGTCGGCCCGCCAATGTTGCGCCTCGTCGAGCAGCACCTGCTTGGCGGCGCCGTCAACGACGGCGGTGGATACGGTGAGCCCGGCGGCGCGCAGCACCGCCGCGGCGCGGTCGACCAGAGCCTGACTGGCGGCCGCGGCATCGGTGGTGGCGAACTGCTCCAGGCTCGCGGTCAAGGTCGGGTCGAGCGCCGCGACGACGCGTACCTCGGCCGGCGGTGCCCAGTGCCGCGCCGCCACGGCGGCGACAGCAGCGTCAGCGCCGGCCGAGCCGTCGATGCCAACCAGCAGGCGGGCCGGTCCATCGGCCGCGGTGGCCGGCGGGCGAGCGATGCGCACCGAGGCGCTGGCATGGGTCAGCACGGCGAGCGAGGTGCTGCCGAGCAGGAGGCGTTCGAGCGCGGACTGCTCATGCGCGCCGACGACGATCAGATCGGGGCGCCAGCGATCGGCCAGCTTGACGATCCCCCATGCCGGCGCGTCCGCTTCCACCTGTGCCGTGACCGCCCAGCCCGGAAACGCCGCCCGCAGGCGGGTGGCCGCCGCCTCGGCGGTGCGCCGCGCGGCGGCGAGACCC
>JBOHWA010000067.1:0-5038 GCA_050735855.1 Binatia bacterium | reverse complement strand
CAGTGGCGCAGCCAGTTGCAGCGGCAGATTGGTCCGGCGCTGCGCGAGGTGCGCGGCCGCGGCCTGCTGCTCGGCCTCGAGTTCGGCACGCCGCAACAGACGCAGGCCTTCTGCACCAGCGCCTTCGCCCGCGGCCTGGTGCTCAACTGGACCCTGCACCGCGATACCGTCGTCCGCCTCGCCCCGCCGCTGACCATCAGCGACGCCGACAGCGAGCGCGCCCTGACCGCCATCGCCGCCGCGCTGCGCGCCGCCGAATAGCTGGCGGGCGCATTCACGCCTGCGATGCGCACGCCCTGGAGGGCGCCGGGCCCTCGGCGCCGTGCTCGCTGCACGCACCCTGCTCCCGGAGCCAGTACCTCCTGGGAGGGTGCCGCGTGTCGGCGCCCTTGGTGCACGGAACGGACTGCGGCGGGGGTACCGGTTGTCCGGCGGGGAACGCCGGGCGGGCACGGTGCGGGACTTGCATTGTGCCGCTCGGCCGAGAAGGAGGGCGCATGGCGAGCAAGCAGACCAACGCGAAGAAGGTGCGCCAGGCCGCGGCGGATCCGCAGCGACCGGGTGAGGAGTGCAAGGCGGCGGCGGGCGTCATGCGGCCGCAGGTCGACCGCGGGCGGTGCGAAGGCAAGCGCGACTGCGTCGAGGTCTGTCCCTACGACGTCTTCGAGGTACGGCGCATCGACGACGCCGACTATGCCGCGTTGGGCCTGCTGGCCCGCATCAAAGTCCGCGTGCACGGCATGCAGAGCGCCTACACCCCGCGCGCCGCGGACTGCCGCGCCTGCGGCCTGTGCGTCGTCGCCTGCCCCGAGTCCGCCATTCGCCTCGTCGAAGCGTAAACGCGCCCCCACCGATCACTGGGCCCCGGTCACTGGGTCACCGGGTCACCGGTCACGCGGCTTTTGCCTCAGAACTGGCACCCCGCCCACCACCCCCGGCGCCGAGGGCCCGGCGCCCTCCAGTCAGAAACCCAACAACGGATTACGCGGATTGAACGGATCTCACAGAGTAGGGCTCAGAAATCCGATCAATCCGTGTAATCCGTTGTTGCCTTCCGCTTTCGTTGGGCAAAGCCCGGTCACGCGGTCACGCCTCTCTCCCCCCTCAGTAAACGCGCGGATCCGTCTTCGTCGGCCGCGTGTTCCAGCGCTTGTGGAACCAGATCCACTGGTCGGGGTGGCGGCGCAGGACGTCCTCGATGACGGCGTTGCAGCGGCGGGTGTTCTCCAGCACGTCCGCCTCGCGGTTGCCGCTCTTGACCATCTCGATCGGCGGCAGCACGACGATGCGGTGGCGATCGCTCTCGCCCTCGCGCAGGAGGAAGACCGGCACCACCGGCGCGCCGCTCAGCATGGCCAGGCGGGCGGGGCCCGGGGTGGTCGATGCGGGCAGGCCGAAGAAATCGACGAACACGCCGTAGCGGCGGGTCTGGTTCTGATCGGCCGGGATGGCGACGATGCGGTGCGCGTGTAGGGCGCGCAGCGCCGCCTTGGCGGCCGTCTTCTTGGCCAGCGAAACCGTGCCGGCGCGGGCCCGCATCTCGATGATGGCGCGATCGACCAGCGGGTTGCGCATCGGCCGGTGCACCAGCGTGATCGGGTGGCCGAGCAGGCCGTGGGCGTAGGCGAGCAGCTCGAAGTTGCCGAAGTGGCCGGTCAGCACGACCGCGCCGCGCTCGCCGCCGGACGCCAGCTCCGCCTGCCAGCGCGCCCGGTCGTCGATGCTCACGTACTGGCGCACCGACTCGGCGGTCAGTGTGTGCAGCTGGCAGAACTCGGCCGCCACGCGGCCGAGGTTGCGGCACGACCGGCGCAGGATGGCGTGGTGCTCGGCGGCCGAGCGCTCGGGGAACGCGATGCCCAGGTTGTGCAGGGCGATGCCGCGGTTGCGCGCGTCGAAGCGATAGAAGAGTTCGCCGATGCCGGCCCCGAGGCGCAAGGCCCAGCGCCGCGGCAGCAGCGCCAGGAACCCCGTGGCGGCGCGGAAGATCGCGTACTCGAGGTAGTCCGATAAGCGCGGCGCCGGGGTCGGCTCGGCCGCGCTTGCCGCCGGCGCGGCGGACGGGGCGCTGGTCTCGGGGGTTGCCGGAGGCGCGGTCAGATCAGCTCGTCGCCGCAGCGGCGGGGCGGCCGAAGAGCTCCTGCTCCTTGGCCTGCAACTCGGCGTATACCGCCGCGTCGATCTTGCGATACTTCTCGATGGCGTCGTTGGCCCGCTCGACGCCGCCGTCTTCCGCCGCCATCTCCATCAGCTTCTGGCGGATCCAGGCGATGTGCCACTTCTCGTCCTTGGTGACTTCCTTCAGCACCGCCAACGTCTTCGCGTCGGTCTCCGGGCGCGCCGCGTGCTCCTGATAGCGCGCGAAGGAGCGCTCCTCGACCACCACCGTCAGGGCGAGCAGGTCGATCAGCGTCTTGGGCACGGTGCGCAGGCCGATGCGCTTCTGGTAGCCATCGAGCACCTTCATGGGCTCGCCGCCGATCTCCTTGATCCGGTTGGTCCACAGCCAGGCGTGATGGGTCTCCTCAGAAAGGTGCAGCGAGAGCTTCACCTGCGCGTCGGCGTCGTCCATGAGCTTGATCAGGCGCAACAACAGCGCCGCACCCTGCAGCTCTGCATCGCGGTAGTAGCTCATCATCTCGACCATGCGCGGATCTGCCGCCATGTTTCATCCTCCGGCGCGTCGGGCGCCCGTGCCGCGGTGACTATCGCAGAACATTATTTGAGTAAGGCATTTCGGCATCTATATCAAGCTTGGGGACCGGCGGGCGCCGCCAGCGCTTGTGCCACCATACCCATTCGGCGGGGTTCATGCGGATGCGCTCTTCGATGACGTCGCTGAAGCGGCGGGTGAGATCGATGATGTCGCGCTGCCGGTCGCCGGTGGGGCTCGGCAGGATGGGGGGCATGATGATGAAGCGCTGGCCGCCCTCCGGCCGGCGCTGGGCGAAGACCGGCACCACTGGCAGGTTGCGGCGCAGGGAGAGCGCCGCGGCGGCGGCCGGGGTGCGGGCCGGCCGGCCAAAGAACGGCACCGAGACCGACGGGGCCGGCATGTCCTGGTCGATGATCAGCGCGAGGATGCCGCGCGCGTTGAGGATCTTGAGGATCTCGCGGCTCGAGCTCGCGCTCTCGCGCAGGATCGAGCGCACGCCGTTGCGGGCGCGAAAGTCGACCAGGAGTTGGTTGAGGCGCGGGTCGTTGATGCGCCGCGCGATGGCGGAAATGGGCAGTCCCTTGAGGGCAAAGTAGCCGGCCAGCAACTCCCAGTTGCCGATGTGGCCGGTGATGACGATGGCGCCGCGGCCGAGCGCCTGCACCTGCTCGAGGTGCTCCAGCCCTTCGATCGAGCAGTAGGCGTCGATCTGTGGCCGTATGGTGTCGAACTTCGCCACCTCGACGAAGCACCGCGCGGCATTGCGCAGCGAGGCGCGCGCCACCTTCTCGCGCTCGCTGGGCGACATCGCCTCGCCGAAGGCCATCTCCAGATGGGCCAGGGCGCGCTGGCGGGTCTCGGTCAGCAGCGCGAAGGCCAGATCGCCGATGCGGTCGGCGAGCGCCAGGGCGCGCGCCAGGCTCATCTGCCGCGGCACCCACAGGGCGAAGCGCGCCGCGTGGTAGGCGAAGGCGTCCTTGCGCCGGCGGACGAAGCGGCGCAGGCGGTGGGAGCGTTTGTAGAGGCGGCGCAGGGGGGACATGAGGTGACGTTGTGCGCGCAGAGGCGGGGCAGCAGATCAAGAGACGAACAACGGATTTGACGGATTCAACGGATTTCTGGCGCGAGGCCAAACAACAATGCTACCGCACAGTGAACAGCCTTCCGAAGACCAGAGAATGTAGAAATCCGTTCAATCCGCTGAATCCGTTGTCGTGTATCTGTCGTCCATCGTTCTCAGCGGGCGCCGGCTCAGGTTACGCCGGCCTTGAGGATATCGTGCAGATGGATGACGCCCTGCAGGCGGTTGGGTGCGGTGGCGGCGACGACGCACAGGGCGGTGATGCTGTGGCGTTCCATCACGGCCAGGGCGCGCGCGGCGAGGGCGCCGGGCTCGATGGTCTTCGGCCGGCGGGTCATCAGCTCGGCGGCGGTGAGGCGATCGATGGCACCGCGGCGCTGCAGACCGCGGCGCAGGTCGCCGTCGGTGACGATGCCGACCAGCGCGCCGCGCGCGTCGACCACGGCGGTGACGCCGAGGCGCTTCTGGCTGATCTCCAGCACGACGTCGGCCAGCGCGCTGCGCGGCCGCACCTGCGGCAGCGCGGCGCCGCTGTGCATGAGGTCGCCGACCTTCAACAGCCGGCGCCCAAGGCTGCCCGCCGGGTGCAGCGCGGCGAAGTCGGTCTCGCGGAACCCGTTGCGCTGCAACAGCGCGACCGCCAGTGCGTCGCCGAGCGCCAGCGCGGCGGTGGTGCTGGCGGTCGGCGCCAGCCCGAGCGGGCAGGCCTCCTCCGGCACGCTGGCGTCGAGCACGACGTCGGCGGCGCGCGCCAGCGTCGAGGCCGGTGCGCCGGTGATGGCGATCAGCGGCAGGTCGTGGCGCTCGATCAGCGGCAGCAGGCGCAGCACCTCCTCGACCTCGCCGCTGTGCGACAGGGCCACCACGGCGTCGTCCTTGCCGACGACGCCGAAGTCGCCGTGCACCGCTTCGGCGGCATGCAGGAACGCGGCCGGCGTGCCGGTGCTGGCCAGCGTCGCGGCGATCTTGCGGCAGATGAGACCGGACTTGCCGACGCCGGTGACGACCACCTTGCCGCGGCAGTCGGCGAGAATCTGCACCGCCTGCTCGAAGCGCGCATCGAGCCGGGCGCGCACCGCGGCGAGGCCGGCGATCTCGATGTCGAGCACGCGCCGCGCGCGCTGTAGCGCCGAGCCGCGCGCGGCGGGGCTACGCTTGGCGGGCGGCATGGATGCGTTGCAGCTCGGCGAGCAACTCGGGCAGCGCGGCGAGCGGATAGGAATTCGGTCCGTCGCTCAGCGCCCGGTCAGGGTCTTCGTGGGTCTCGAGGAAGACGGCGTCGACGCCCACCGCCACCGCGG
>JBOHWA010000066.1:0-4570 GCA_050735855.1 Binatia bacterium | reverse complement strand
GCGCCGGACGGCGGCTCGGCCATGCCGGAGGGATCGTCGGCGCCGCGCGCCCCGGCCACCGACCAGCAGCTCGCCGCGGCCGAACGACAGGTCGCCTCCCTCGAAGAACGCCTGGCGGTCGAGGTGCAGCGGCGCAAAGAGGTCGAGACCGAGATGGCCCGCCTGCTCCAGGAAACCGCCTCGGGGCCTTACGACCAAGCCGATGGCGCGGTGGAGAAGCATCTGCGCCAGGAGCTGACCGCCGCGCGAGATGAGATCAGCATGCTGCGCACCACCCTGGCCAGCGAGCGGCGCGAGCGCCAGGATCTCGATCAGCGCTATCGCGCGCTACAGGCCAAGGTCCAGGCCAACGCCTCCGACACGGCGCGCGGCGGTGGCAGCGAAGAGATCGAGGCGCTCAAGGAGCGCCAGCGCCGTGTCCTGGCGAGCATCCAACAGGACCTGCAGGCGAGCAAGCAGCGCGAGGCGGAACTGCGCCAGACGGCGCAGGCCAGCGCGGCGGCGAGCGGCGGCACCTCGCTGGCCACCGAGGTGACCGGGCTGCGCTCGGAGAATTCGGCCCTGCAGGTGCGGCTCGACGACGAGCACCGGCGCAACCAGGACCTGGCCGCCAAGCTCCAGCTGGCGACGCGGGTCACCGACCTGATCTTCAAGATGCAGAGCGGCGGCGGCAGCCAGCCGGCCGTCGCACAACCGGCGGCCGACGCGCGCTGAGCCTTTCGCCCGCTACGCGGGACAGCCGTTCAGCGCCGCCAGTACGGCCTGGATGAGCTCGTTGACACCGACGTCGCCGTTGCCGTTGGCATCGAACGACGGACAACTCTCGATCGGCGTATTGCCGAGCGCGATGTTGACGCCGACGATCAGCTCGTTGACGGCGACCGCACCGTTGTTGTTGCAGTCCCCCGAACAGGGGAGCGTGCAGGCGCACTCGGTGCCGCAGGTGTCGACCGCGATGGCGGCGCAGTTGCCGTCCCATCCTTGGCTGCAGCAGAAGTCGTCAACCTCACACACACAGCTCTCGCAGCCCGGGCGCGCGGCGCAGCCGGTGCCGTCCTGCCCCACACAACAGGCGCCCGGCGTGCACGCGACGCAGCTGTCGGCGCATTCGTCGGCCGCCTCCTCCGCGCACTGGCTGTCCCAGCCGATGGTGCAGCACGCCTCGTCGAGCTCGCAGACGCAGGTCTTGCAGACCAGGTCGTCGCAACCCACCCCCCCGTGGCCCTCGCAGCAGCTGCCGGGGGAGACGCAGGGGCACTCGATGGCGCACTCGGCCGCCGCTTCCTCGGCGCAGCGCTGATCCCACGCCACGGCACAGCATTCCGCGTCGATCTCACAGATGCAGTCCTGACAGGATTCGGAGGAGCACCCGGGCGTGTCGTGCCCCTCGCAACAGTCGTCGCCAACGCCACATTCACAGCTGCCGGCGCAGTCGATGGTCGCTTCCAGCACGCAGGTCGAATCCCAAATGTTGCTGCAGCACAGCGGGTCCTTGTCGCACACGCACGTCTCGCATGCCTGATCGTCGCAACTCGGCCCCTCGTGGGCGCTGCAGCAGGCGCCGCCCGGCGTCGGTGTCGGCGGCGGATCGCAGCCACAATCGGCAACACAATCGTCGCTGGCGATGCCGACACAGAACTCATCCCACGGCGTGCTGCAACACAGCGAATCCCGGCCGCAGACGCACGCCTGGCAGGTGCCGTCCGAGCACCCGACCGCTTCGTGCTCGCTACAGCAGTCGCCCGGCGGTGGGGGGGTTGGTGTCGGCGTCTGGGCCCGCGCCGGCGCGCCCCACAGACTGCCCAGCACCAGCGCGCAGACGATCGCCTGAGACCACGCAAGACGACCGCGCGCACCGCTCCACCTCATCACTACTCGGACCTCCTGGATTGTGGGGACTCGAAGCCCGCCCGGCCGGTCGGATGGAGAGCAGCCTCGGCTTCATCCGACACGATATCCGTCCGGCGGGTTCGGAGCCAGGGAAAACGGCCCGTGTGGGTGGCAGAAACGACGAAGGGGGCCAGGTCTGTCGACCTGGCCCCCTTCGCGTACAGTCTAGCGTGCGTGGACTACTGGCAGGACACCGGTCCGACCGACACCAGCTGCCCCGACGGCCCGGTGGCCGAGGCGGAGGCGCTGATGCGCAGAGCGGCATCCGACATCACCGTGTAGAGGAAGCTGGTGCGCTTCCCGTTGGTGAGGATGCGGAGGCTCGCCGGCGTGCGGCCCGAATCGTAGGCGCCGCCCGAGATGTTCAGGATGTGCGGCGTCACGTTGCTGATCGCGGAGCCCGAGTTGTTCGACACCGTCAGCGTGACCTCGACGAGGTCAGGCTTGTCGGCGCCGGGGCTGCGCTTGACGTCCATCGAGCAGACCGCCGAGACGCCACCAGCCGCGAAGTCGGGTGGCGGAGCCGCCGGCTCCGGCGTACGCGTCGGACGCGCCGTCGGGGTGGGCTTGCGATCGCGCGGTTCCTGCACAATCGGCGTCGCGGTCGGACGCAGCGTGCTGGTCGGCTTGCGGGTCCGATCTTCCTGCGCGATCGGCGTCGCCGTCGGACGCAGGGTGCTGGTCGGCTTGCGGGTACGATCTTCCTGCAGGATCGGCGTCGCGGTCGGACGAATCGTGCTGGTCGGCTTGCGCGTCCGGCCCTCGGACACGATAGGCGTCGGGGTCGGCCGCTCGGTGCTGGTCGGCTTGCGCGTCCGCTCTTCCTGCAGTTCGGGGGTACGCGTCGGCCGCTCAGTGCTGGTCGGCTTGCGCGTGCTCCCTTCAGAGAGATCGGGGGTACGCGTCGGCCGGTCGGTGAACGTCGGCCGCGGCTCGTTGACGATCGGGGTGCTGGTCGGCCGCACGGTGCTGGTCGGCTTGCGCGTGCGCGGCTCGCTGACGATCGGCGTACTGGTTGGCCGCGCGGTGCTGGTCGGCTTGAGCGTGCGCGGCTCGACGACGATCGGCGTGCTGGTCGGCCGCGCGGTGCTGGTCGGCTTGCGCGTGCGTGCGTCGGACACCACCGGCGTGCTGGTCGGCCGGACCGTATTGGTCGGCTTGCGCGTGCGGGGGTCGGACACCACCGGGGTGCTGGTCGGTCGAGCCGTGTCGGTGGGCTTGCGCGTTCGCACGTCCGTACTGGCCGGCGTGCGCGTCGGACGCGCCGTACTGGTGGGCTTGCGCGTATTCTCCTGTGCCTGTCCGCTGCTGGCGGCCAATATGACTGCCCCTAGCGCGATGGCACATACCCCCGATCGAACCCTCAACATACCCTGTCCTCCTGTCTTGAGCTGTGCCGCGATCGCCTTTCGGCCCTGCGACGTTCGGCGCCCTGCCCCGCACTGCGCCGATCGTGCAGTTGTCCCCGCTGCACAACCCTGTCCCCCGTAGCCTCGCTAATGTTTCCCCTGCGAAGTGGCCTCAACGTAGTCTGCCGTTCTCTCAATAGTCAAGTAGATTTTCCCGCTGTGCCACAATCCGTCACCGGCGAGATCGAGCGTCCTTATGGGACGACCACCTCGGTCCGGGCGACGTTGTTCGAGTAGTCGAGTTCGTGCAGCGCGCGGGCCGGGTTGACCTCGACCTCGAGCACGTACCGACCTGCCGGGACGGCGGTGATGTCGATCCACTGGCAGTCGAGGCCGCGATGATAGACGTCCGCCCAGCCGGCGCTGATGCCCTGGAAGCCGCAATGGGTGAATTGGGCGTGGGCCGCGCCGCCGAGGCCGGGCGGAGCCCAGAGATCGACGAGGCAGAATGCCTGCTTGTGACCGCGTGCGACGACGTTCCCCAGCCGATCGAGCAGCCGGTAGTCGGCATATTCCTTGAAATGGTAGTGGTTGTGGCACGACGAGTACTGCATCTCGGGGTTGCTGCGCGGGTCGCCGATGAACGCATCGCCGGGGCCGTAGTTGGGCGTCGTGGTGTTGAAGCGCAGCAGCTTGCGCGCGCCGAGCCCGTCGACACAGCCTTCCACCACGGCGCAGTGGTCGGCCTCGAAATTCTCGGTCGTGATCAGCGTCGACTGGCGCAGGTCGTCTTCGTCGACGCCGAGATCGGGGAGCGAATCAGGCGTGCCGCCAACCGGCGCGCTGCAGACGATCGGCGCGGTGACCACCCGCTGCTCGGTGCTGCGCGAGCCGCGCGCCTCGAATGTGATGGTGATGTCCCCTTCCCCCAGGAACCTGCCGGTAAAGGTGAAATCCCGCCGGGCGCCCGGGGCGAGCGACCGCACGTTGCGCGGCGCCGGGCCGCGCACCAGGGACAGCTGCACATTGCCGGTGGCGGTGCGGCCCATCATGAAGGCCTCGACGTTGGTCAGCGTCTCGGTCGTCGCATTGCGCACCTCGATGACCATGTCGCCGTCCGGTCCCGGGTGCAGCTTGCATGTGCCGCTGAAGGCGGTCGGGTCGAAGCTGTTCATGCCCGGTCCGGTCACACCGCAGTCGATCATGCGCGAGTTCACCGGCCCACTGGGCGAGTTGGCACTGACGAAGGCGCCGAAGCCCATCGTCCCGCCGGCGCTGAGACGACCGGTCCACTGGATGGTCACCGAGCGGCCGTGGCGCAGCTGGCGCAC
>JBOHWA010000065.1:0-7956 GCA_050735855.1 Binatia bacterium | reverse complement strand
GCCTGGCACGCCGCGCAGCTCACCGACGATCGCGACGCGCGCGCCTTCTGGGAGCAGCTGCAACACCTGCGCGCCCCGCCGCAGGTGCCGGAATGGGAGCGCATCGCCGGCAAGATCACCCAGTATGCGGAGGCGGCGGTGCGCGGCGAGCTGTCCGCCGACGCGGCCCTCGCCGGCCTCGATCGCGACGTCGACGCGATCCTCGAGAAGCGCCGCTGGCTGCTGGCGCGGCCGTCGGTCGAGGCCGAATGAGCCGCCGTACCCTCAGCCCCGGCTGGCTGTTCGTCGCGCCGGCGTTGAGCCTGATCGGGCTGTTCTTCTTCGTCCCGGTGTTCGCCTCGCTGCTGCTCAGCCTGACCGACTTCGACATCTACGCCGTCGCCGACCTGGACGACCTGCGCCTCGTCTGGGCGCGCAACTATGCCCGGCTCGCCGCCGATCCGCTCTTCTGGACCGCGCTGCGCAACACCGCCTTCTTCGTCGTCGTCGCCGGACCGCTCTCGGTCGCCGTCTCGCTGGCCGCCGCCCTGCTGGTGACCGATCGCGCCGTGCGCTGGCCGGGGCTCTTCCGCACCTGCTTCTTCCTGCCGGTGGTCACCAGCCTGGTCGCCGTCGCGGTGGTCTGGCGCTACCTCTACCATCCGCGCTTCGGCCTGCTGAACTACGGCCTGTCGCTGCTCGGGCTCGGCCCGCTCGATTGGCTCGGCGATCCGCACCTCGCCATGCCGGCCATCATCCTGATGGCGGTGTGGAAGAACTTCGGCTTCAATATGGTGATCTTCATCGTCGGGCTGCAGAGCATTCCCGAGCATCTGTACGAAGCGGCGAGCATCGACGGGGCAGGGCGCTGGCAGCAGTTTCGCCACGTCACGCTGCCGATGCTCGCGCCGACGCTGCTGTTCGTCGGCCTGATGACGCTGATCGGCAACTTCCAGCTCTTCGCCGAGCCCTACGTGATGACACGCGGCGGTCCGTCGCACGCCACCCTCAGCATCGTGCTCTACATGTACGAGGAAGGGTTCCGCTGGTGGAACCTCGGCTACGCGGCCGCGTTGGCGCTGGTCCTCTTTCTGATCATTCTCGTCCTGAGCGGCATGGCGCGCTGGCTGAGCACGCGCACCGCGCCGGCGGAGGTCGCATGAGGCGGACGATGTTCGGCACCGCCTGGCGCTACGCCGTGCTGCTCGCCGCCGCGCTGCTGACCGTGCTGCCGCTGTGGTGGATGGTCGCCGCCTCGCTGATGCCGAGCGGCGAAGCGAACGCCTTCCCGCCGCGCCTCTGGCCCAGCCGGCCGACGCTGCTGCAGTACGACACGCTGTTCGCCCGCCTCAAGCTGGCCCGCGCCGCCGCCAACAGCCTGCTGATCGCCGGCGCGACGACGGCCCTCTCGCTGCTGCTCAACTCGATGGCCGGCTACGCCTTCGCCAAGCTGCACTTCGCCGGGCGCGAGCGCGTCTTCCGCGGCCTGCTGGCGGCACTGGTCATCCCCGGACAGATCGCGATGCTGCCGCTCTTCCTGATGCTCAAGCAGCTGGGCCTGATCAACACCTACGCGGGCGTCATCCTCCCGGGCATGGCGAGCATCTTCGGCATCTTCCTGGTGCGGCAGTACGCGCAGTCGATCCCCGACACCATGCTCGACGCCGCGCGCGTCGACGGCGCCAGCGAGTGGCGCATCTACTGGTCGCTGGTGCTGCCCGTGTGCCGGCCGATCCTGGTCACCCTCGGGCTGTTCACCTTCATGGGGGCGTGGAACGACTTCCTCTGGCCGCTGGTGGTGCTGACCGACGGCGACCGCTACACGCTGCCCGTCGCCCTCGCCAACCTGGTGGGCGAGCACGTGCAGGACACCGAGCTGATGATGGCCGGCGCCGTGCTCACGGTCCTGCCGGTGGTCGTGCTGTTCCTCGCCCTGCAGCGCTTCTACATCGCCGGTGTGATGGGCGGCAGCCTCAAGGGCTGAGCTCAGGCCGCTTCGCGGCGCCGCGCCAGGGCGGCGTGGATGGTCTGTTCGATCTGGCTGAGCAGCGCTTCGCGGTTCTCGCCCGGGCGCCGCGCGATCGGCTCGCCGATCCACACCCTGAGCTGCACGCCGAATGGCACCGGCATCAGGTTGTCGCGCAACAGGTGCCACGACTGGTCGATGCACACCGGCACCACCGGCGTGTCGGGCGCCGCCTCGAGCAGCGTCAGCGTGCCGCGCGGCTTGAAGGGACCGATCTCACCGCCCCGCCCGCGCGTGCCTTCGGGGAAGATGACGGCGGACACCCCGCGGCGGCGCACGACCTCGCCCAGATGGCGGATCGCCGCCAGCGCCTGCTCCGGGTCGCCGCGGTCGATCAACGCATTGTCGCCGCGGCGCAGATTGTACGAGATGCCCGGGATCCACTTGGCGAGCGATTTCTTCGAGACGTACTTGGGAAAGTTGGTGAAGAAGAGGCTGCCGAAGATGGGGACGTCGAACATGCTCTGATGGTTGGCAACAATCAGGTAAGGGGTGTGCGGCTCGATATGCCCCTCCCACTCGACGCGCAGGCGGGCGCCGGTGATGCCGAGGGCCTTGACGAGCGACCACTGCAGGGCCCCCACGGCATACTCCTGCGGCCGTTGGCCGAACAGTCGGGCGACGCGCTGGATCACGTCGAAGATCAGCAGGAGACCGCCGAACGCGATCAGGAACGGGATGGTGCAGGCCCAGTCGCGCGCCGTTCGCAGCATAGCTGGGTTGAGCCTACGCCTGCGCCCGGGCAAGACAACCCGGGTCTGTCACGCTTTGGTCACGATTCGGCTACCGTCTCTGGGTCGCCGGCGGCCCCGCCGGCCGCGACTGGCCCGTTGCCCGGGCGGCGCGGATTCGATAGATGGCCGTTCGCGGAGGGTTGAACGATGCTGGAGAGGTATGCGCGACCGACGCTGAGTGCGCTGATGGCGGTGACCCTGGCGACCAGCCTGCTGTCGTTGGTCGGATCGGAGCAGAGCTTCGGCGGCAGCCTCGCTCCCTGCGAGAACTCCACCTTCCCGGTCTGCGGCGGCATGTGCCCGGCGGGCTTTGCCTGCGGCGTGAACGAGACCGGCACCAATGCTACCCCGACCGACTGCACCTGCCAGGTGCTCGGCTGCTGCGAGCAGAACTCGACCGGCGGGAGGACGCAGACCGTCGGCGCGAATTGCCACGAGGACGTGACCCAGGCCGACTGCGGACCGATGAACCTCTTCATTCCGGGCGGCGTGTGCCTCGACGACGCGTGCGTCGAGGCCAGCCCGACACCAACCGCGACGCCGACCACGACCCCAACCCAGACACCGACCAATACGCCGATTCCGGACGGCGGCGCCTGCGCCGCACCGATCGACTGCGCATCGGGTAACTGCGTTCAGGACGTCTGCTGCAATACGGCCTGCAATCTGCCCGGCCAGTTCTGCAATCTGTCCGGCAGTGTGGGCACCTGCAGCGAGCCGGCCGCCCCGGTGCCGGCGGCATCGAACGGCGGCCTGGCGGCGATCCTCGCCGCGCTGGTGGCCATCGGCGGACTCGCCGTCTGGCGACGCCGGTCGGTGACACACTGAGGCCCGGCGCCGGACGGCGCCGGGGCCGCTGGCAGGTCATCCGCCACGCGTCGGGGCGCGGCGCCCTCCCGCGGCAAGCGCTCAGCCGGAGCGGCCGCGGGTGAGGCCGACCACCAGGCCGACGAACACGATCACCGCGCCGACGCCGGCAAACCAGTAGACGCTCGACCACGGCGCGCCGCCGGTCCGCGAGTAGTCGATGATCCAGTTGCCGGCGAACCCCAGCGTCAGCAACATCAGGGCCGAGATGATCAGGGTGCCGAGCTCCGGTGGACCGCCGCGCGCCATTGGCCGGACCATGCTGCGCACTACGGGCGATGTCAACGCCGCGATCGCCCCCCTCGGCTCCATCCTGGTTGACCATGGCGCGAGCACTGGGGCACAAAGGTTGGGGAGCCCGGCGCCACGCCGGCCGATCCCAGGGGGGCACGCGATGAGAGGATCTGACGGTCGGAAGTGGGCCCAAGGCGTGTGCGCCGCGCTGCTGCTGTGCGCCGCGCCGGTGTTGGGGGCGGATGTGCTGATCCCCGCCAAGCTCGGCCTGGCCAAGCCGGGCAAGCTGGTGAAGCTGGTGTCCAAGCCGACGGCAGCGACACTGCCGGCACCCAGCTCGCCGACCGATCCGACGCTGAGCGGCGCGCGGCTCAGCTTCTTCGACACCGCAATCGGCGGCGGCGGCACCGCCACCTTCGTGCTCGACGCCTCGGGTTGGAGCGGCCTGGGCAATCCGGCCGGCAGCAAGGGCTACAAGTACAAGGGCAAGGACGACACCAACGGCAGCCCCTGCTCGGTGGTGCTGATCAAGCCGACCGTCATCAAGGCGGTGTGCAAGGGCGCCGCTGTCGCGCTCACCCCGCCGTTCGCGGCGACGATGGGCGTGACCCTCGGCCTGCCGGCCGGCAGCACCGCGGCCCTGCGCTACTGCGCCGAGCTCGGCGGCAGCGCGCTGAAGAACGACGCCACGCAGCTCAAACGCAAGGACGCCGCAGCCCCGGCCGTCTGCCCGCAGTTGCCGTCGGGATTCGAGATGGCCGACCTGCTGGCGCTGACCGACGACGCGCTGCTCGGGCGCAACAACAACACCGCGGGCTCACTCGCCGCGCAGCAGATCCTGATCGACGAGTTGGAGGAGATCGGTGCCGTCGGTCTGGATTCAATGCAGAGCGGCGAGCCGGCCTTCAAGCAGCCGTTCGTACAGAGTGGCACGATCGGCACCAACATCCTCGCCATCATCCCCGGCAGCGAGCTGCCCAACGAGTACGTCTTCGTCGGCGGCCACTACGATCACCTCAGCAGCTGCCGCGACCTCCAACCCGGCGACACGGTGTGCAACGGCGCGACGGACAACGCCGCCGGCGTCGCCGCCGCCCTCGCCATCGGACGCGGCATCGCGGCCCTGCCGACGCGGCCGCGCCGCTCAGTGGTCATCGCGCTCTGGGACGCGGAAGAGGACAGCCTGCGCGGCTCACTCTACTACACCAACAATCCGTTGGTGCCCCTGGTCAACACCGTCGGCTATGTCAACTTCGACATCCAGGGCGCCAACCTGCTGCCCAGCCTGCGCCGCTTCACCTTCGCCGTCGGCGCCGAGACGGGCAACGGCCTGGGTGCGCTGGTCGCGCAGGCCGCCGCCGGCGTCGATCTCGACGAGCGCCAGCTGAGCTACATCTTCGGACAGGCGCGCAGCGACTACGTCAACTTCGTCAGCAAGATGGTGCCGACGGTCTTCTACAGCGACTCGACCGGACCGTGTTACCACAGCGACGCGGACGAGCCTGCGGTGGTCGACTTCGGCAAGCTGGAGGACCAGATCCGGCGCGGCTACGAGGTCACCCTGGCGCTGGCCAACGCCACCGCCCCGCCGACGTTCGTCCCGCCGGCGTCACCGCTGGCCAACTATGGCGATGCGGTCGTTCTGGACGAGATCCTCACCGCCGGACTGGATGACCTCGGGTTGTTCAGCGCCGGCGACCAGACCGATCTGATCCAGATCCAATCGACGATCCATATGATCGTCCTGGACGGGCCGGGCGCCTTCGACAACAGCGACGTGACGACCCTGCTGCTCAGCACGGTCGACGTCATCGACATCCTGACCCGCACCGCCTGCGACGCCTTCCTGGCGCCGTAGGCGGCCGCCGGCCGTGATACCCGCCGGCGCGCTCGGTGCCAACGGAGAGGCGTTCCATTCGTGCTGAGCGCGTTGATCCAGTGGGCACATGTCGTCACCGGGCGGCGCGCCGACAGGAGCTCGAGATGATCGCCGGTACTACCGCCCCTCGCTTCGCCCCGGTGCGCGAGGCGTTCGCGCAAAACTTCGAGCGCTGCGGCGATATCGGCGCCGCCTGCGCGGTCATGCATCGCGGCGAGCTGGTCGTCGATCTGTGGGGCGGTTGGGCCGACCGCGAGGCGGGCCGGGCCTGGCAGGCGGATACCCTGCAGCTGGTCTTCTCCGCCACCAAGGGCGTCACCGCCGCCTGCCTGCTGTGGCTCGCCGAGCGCGGCGCCGTCGATCTCGATGCGCCGATCGCCCGCTACTGGCCGGAGTTCGCGGCCCGGGGCAAGGGCGAGATCCCGCTGCGCTGGGCGCTCTGCCATCGCGCCGGCCTGGCGGCGGTGGAGGGTACGCTGACGCTGCCGGAGGTGCTGGCCTGGGATCCAGTCGTGCGCGCCATCGCCGCCCAGGCGCCGAACTGGCCGCCGGGCAGCGCGCACGGCTACCACGCCCGCTCCTACGGCTGGATACTCGGCGAAGTGGTGCGGCGGGTCACCGGGCAGAGCCTGGGCCGCTTCTTCGCCGACACGCTGGCCGCGCCGCTCGGGCTGGAATTCTGGATCGGCCTGCCGGCCGAGTGCGAGCCGCGTCTCGCCCGCCTGTACGCCGCGCCGGAGCCCGCGGATCCCAACGTGCGCGAGATGATCGCCACCTTCATGGGACCCGACACGCTGCTCGGTCGCGTCCTGGGCGGCCCGTCGAACCTCTTCAGCTACGACGACATGTGGAATCGCCGCGAGCTGCACGCGGCGGAGATGCCGTCGACCAACGGCATCGGGACGGCGCGCGCGCTGGCGCGCTTCTATGCGGCGCTGATCGGCGAGGTCGACGGCGTCCGCCTGCTGCGACCCGATACCGTCGCCGCCGCCTGCGCGGTGCAATCCGACGGCACTGACACGGTCCTGCGCCTGCCGACGCGCTTCGGCACCGGCTTCATGCTGCCGCCGACGCTGTCGGCCGCGGCCGGGCCGCGCAGCTTCGGCCACCCCGGCGCCGGCGGCTCGCTCGCGCTGGCGGATCCCGACGCCGAGTTCAGCTTCGCCTACGCGATGAACCAGATGGCCCTCAACATCGCCGGCGATCCGCGCGCGCAGTCGCTGCTCGAAGCGGTCTACCGCAGCCTCGCCTGATTGTGGCGTGCGGGAGCACGCTGCAGCACGCCACGGGGGCGCTTGCGCCGGCGGCGCCGTGCGGCTCGGTTTGAGCGAGGCGCCGCAACGCGGATAAGGTGCGCGGCATGCCGCATCGTGTGATCGTCTGGGGAACTGGCAATGTCGGGGTGCCGGCGCTGCGCATCGTGCTGTCGAATCCCGCCCTGGCGCTGGCGGGGGTGATCGTCTCGAACCCGGCCAAGGTCGGCAAGGACGCCGGCGAGCTCTGCGGGCTGCCGGCGACCGGCGTGCGCGCCACCAGCGACGTCGCCGCCGCGTTCGCCGCGGGCGCCGACGCGGTGGCGTACTGCGCCTCGGGCGACTTCCGCCCGACCGAGGCGATCGACGACATCGAGCGCTGCCTGCGCGCCGGATTGAACGTCGTCTCGACGTCGATCTATCCGCTCTACGACCCCACCTCGGCCCCGCAGGATCTGCGCACCCGCATCGGCGCGGCGTGCGCGGCGGGGAAGGCGTCGATCTTCGTCTCCGGCGTCGACCCGGGCTTCATCAACGACGTCGTGCCGTTGCTGCTCGCCGGCCTGTGCGAGCGCGTCGACCAGATCCGCGCCTTCGAGCTGTTCAACTACTCCACCTACGCGCAGGCCGATGCGGTGCGCAATCTGGTCGGCATGGGTCAGCCGATGGACGCGACCCCGCCGATGCTGACCCCCGGCGTGCCGACGATGGTCTGGGGCGGCCCGATCCGACTGATGGCGCGCGGGCTCGGCCTGACGCTCGACGAGATCCGCGAGACGGTGGTCAAGCGACCGCTGTCGCGCACCGTGACGACACAACTGGGCCAGTTCGATCAGGGTACGATGGGCGCCTTCCGGCTCGAGATCGAGGGGATCGTCGCTGGCCGGCCGCTGCTCGTCGTCGACCACGTCACCCGCATCGTCAACGACATCGCCCCCGAGTGGCCGTCGCCCAAAGGCGACGGCGCCCACGGCGTGATCCTCA
>JBOHWA010000064.1:0-5656 GCA_050735855.1 Binatia bacterium | reverse complement strand
CGCAGCGCCGACCAAGCCCGGCTCGCGACCGGGCGCACTCGCTGCGCGAGGTGGCAGCGCGCTCAGCGCTGGGAGCGCGGGCGGCCCGCCCGCTCCGAGGCGCCGTGGCGCGCTCGACGATGTTACGTGCTGCCGTGCGTCGTATGGTACGAGGCTCGGATGCGGAGCGAGGCAGCCGGTTCGGGGGCGGGGGCGCAGCGCCGGCTCGCCTGGGCGCTGCTGATCATGCAGTGCGCCGCGGTGGTGCTGGTGCTCGGCTGGCGCTTTCCGCAACTCTGGGCGGAGCGCTGGGCGCAGGACGACGCGTACGTGAGCTTTCGCTACGCGCGCAATCTCGTGCGCGGCCACGGGCTGGTCTACAACGTCGGCGAGCCGGTCGAGGGCTACACCAACTTTCTCTGGACGGTGCTGGCGGCGGTGCCGCTGGCGCAGGGGGCCGACGATCCGCTGCCGTTCATGCACGTCGTCTCGGCCGGGTTGTGGTGGGCGTCGTACGCGTTGTTGCTGGCGCTGGCCATCGGGCTCTGGCGGGCGGGCGTCTGGGCGGCGCCGCTCGCGCTGGTGCCGCTGGCGCTGCACTGGTCGTTCAACATGTGGTTCCTCTCCGGCATGGAGACGCCGCTGGTGACCTTCCTCACCATCGCGGCGGTGTGCCTGACCGGGCTCGATCCGCTGCGCCATCGCTGGTCGCTGTTCGGGGTCAGCCTGGCCTGCGTGCTGCTGACCATGACGCGTCCCGACGGCGTGGTGGTGTTCGCGGCGCTGGGCCTGGCGATCGTCCTGCTCGACGGCCGGCGGTTGTGGCGGGCGCGCCGCTGGGGCTGGGGCCTGCTCGCCCCGGCGCTGCCGCTGCTGCTGCTCTACCTGCCGTTCCAGGCCTGGCGTGTCTGGTACTACGGCTCGTTCTTCCCCAACACGTACTACGCCAAGGTCGCCTATCTCACCTACTACCCGCGCGGCTGGAAGTACCTGCGCAGCTACGCCGACATCTACCACCTGCGGCCGTTTCTCCTGCCGCTGCTGCTCGGCGCCCTGTGCGCCCGCGCCGATCTGCCGCGGCGCTTTCTCTGCGCCGCGCTGCTCGCGTCGGCCGCCGTGGCGTTCTACGTCGTGCGGCTCGGCGGCGATTTCATGGAATGGCGCTTCCTCACGCCGGTGTCCGCCGTGTTCTATGTCGCCGTCGTGGTCGCCGCGGCGTCGATCGCGCAATGGCTGGCGGCGTGGCGCGGCGCGCCGGCCCGGCGCGTCGCCCTCGGCGGCTGGATGGTCGGCGGGCTGGCGGCGCTGCTGCTCGGCTGGGCGACGTTCGCCGCGACGCCGGGGGCGATGACGCGCGCCGCGCCCGACGGCGAGACCATCGCGCTGCTGCGCCGCTACCTCGACCCCGGCCGCTACGATTGGCGCAGCGCCGCGCTGGTCTTCGATTCGGTGCTGCCGCGCGACGCGCACATCGCCACCACGTCGGCGGGCATCGTGCCCTACGTCTGCGACCGGCCGTGTCTCGACCTGCACGGGCTGACCGATGCGCAGATCGCCCGCACGCCGGTCGACCCGGCCAATCGCGGCCGCACCGGCCACGAGCACTGGCTGCAGGACTACGGCGAGATGCGGCGGCGCGGCGTCGACGCCGTGCTGGAGTGGGCCGATCCGCACCTCTACGCGCGCGCCCTGACGCAGCCGCCGCAGGACGGGCGCGAGCTGGTCAGCGTGCGCCTGGCGGACGGCCGCTTCGTGGACTTCACCTTGCTCGATGCGGCGCTCGCGCCAGCGTTGCGGGACGATCCACGCTTGGTGTTCTACGATCCGGCGCGGATTGCCAATCGGCGCCGCTTCCACGCGCGCAAGGTCTCCGTCGCGGGGTTGACGCTGATCGACGAGCTCGACTGGGGCGACGGCGAATCCGAGCAGACGCACGGCTTCAGCGAGAGCCAACCGCCCGACGCGCCGTACCAGCACAGCTGGCACACCAAGCTGCTCGCGTACGCGCCGCCGTTCGAGACGGTGCGTCTGGAGGACAACGGCCGGCGCATCTTCGGCTCGGCCGAGTGGACGGTGCACAACGTCGCGGCCGCCCGCGATCTGGTTCTCCTCGGTCGCCACGACCACACCGGCGCGGCGCGCTTTACCGTCGAGGTCAACGGCCGGCCCGTGTCGGTCCCGCTCGTCACCCTGGGCCGCCCGGATGAGCTCTGGGGCGAGGCGCTGGTGCGCATTCCGAAGGCGCTGCTGGTCGACGGCGACAACCGCATCCGCATCGTGCGGCGGCCGGAGTCGGAGCGCGATGCGGAGTGGTACTACATGTGGTTCCTGCAGGAGAGGGGAGAAGGCGTGACCGGTGACCAGCCTTTGCCCAAGAAAGCAGAAGGCAACAACGGATGACGCGGATTACGCGGATTGCTGAGCCCTACTCCGTGAAATCCGTTTAGTCCGTCTAATCCGGTGTTGGTTTTCTGAGTTCTTAGGCAACGCCCGGTGACCAGTGACCGGGCTTTGCCCAGAAAAGAAAACGCAAACCACGGATTGAGCAGATACGAGCCGATCACACGGATTTTCTGAGGGTTCCCTCCGTGAAATCCGTCAATCCGCGCAATCCGTGGTCGGCCTTTCGCTTTTATGGGCAAAGCCCAGTGACCGGTGAGCGAACTTCTGGCCTGGGACGCTAGGTCCGCGACCGGGCATCTGGTACAGGGCGTGAATGATAGGCAGGCCGCTGGCAGCGGTGAGCGACAGACGGCCCGAGGACGAGGCGATCGAGGTGTCGATCGTCATCCCGATCTTCAACGAGTCGCTCAACATCCCACCGCTGCAGGAGCGCCTGGCGCGGGTGCTCGACGGGCTGGGGCGCTCGGTCGAGGTCTGGTACGTCGACGACGGCAGCAGCGATGATTCGCTCGCCCTGCTGCGTGCCATCGCCGCACGCGATGCGCGCGTCGGCGTCATCGAGCTGGCGCGCAACGCCGGCCAGCACGCCGCCGTGTTGGCCGGCTTCGCCGCCTGCCGCGGCGCGATGGTGGTGACGCTCGACGGCGATCTGCAGAATCCGCCCGAGGAGATCCCGCGCCTGCTCGCGGCCGTCGACGCAGGGGCCGAGGTGGTCGGCACGTGGCGCGAGAACCGCAACGATCCGTTCATGCGGCGGGCGGTGTCGGCGCTGGTCAACCGCGCCACGGCGGCGACCGTCGGCGTGCCGATGCGCGACTACGGCTGCATGCTGCGCGCCTACCGGCGCGAGATCGTCGAGCAGATCGTTGCCTGTGACGAGCGCTCGCTGTTCATTCCCGCCCTGGCCAATACGCTGGCGCGCACCACCAGCGAGATCCAGGTGACGCATGCCGAGCGCGCCTCGGGACAGTCGAAGTACAAGCCGCTCAAGCTCATGCGCCTCGGCTTCGACCTGCTCACCGGCTTCTCGCTGCTGCCGATCCAGCTCGTCTCGATGGCCGGCGTCGTCGTGTCGCTCGCCGGCATCGGCTTCGGCATCTTCCTCTTCATCCGACGGCTGATCGTCGGCCCGGAGGTCGAGGGCGTGTTTACCCTGTTCGCCATCCTGTTCGTCTTTCTCGGCATCCTGATTCTCGCCGTCGGTCTGGTCGGCGAGTACATCGGGCGCATCTACCTCGAAGTCCGGCGCCGTCCGGCGTACCGCGTGCGGGCCGTGCATCGGCAAGATCCGCGCTGATGCGGTCGGTGGTCTTTGCCTACTCCGACGTCGGCTACGTCTGCCTCGAGACGCTGCTGGCGCAGGGCGCCGAGATCGCGGCGGTGGTGACGCACGACGACGACCCCGGCGAGCAGGTGTGGTTCCGCTCGGTGCGCGGGCTGGCCGAGCGGCACGGCCTGCCGGTGTTCACCGATGCGCGCGTCGACACGCCCGAATGGCTGGCCCGCCTACGCGGCTGGCAACCCGACTTCCTCTTCTCGTTCTACTACCGGCGCCTGCTGCCGCCGGCGGTGCTCGACTGCGCGCGGCGCGGGGCGTTCAACCTGCACGGGTCGCTGCTGCCGCGCTACCGCGGCCGCTGTCCGGTCAACTGGGTGCTGATCCACGGCGAGACCGAGACCGGCGTCACGCTGCACTACATGGTCGCCAGGGCCGACGCCGGCGACATCGTCGCGCAGCGGCGCGTGCCGATCGCCGACGACGACACGGCGCACCGCCTCTACGGAAAATTGACCGACGCCGCGGCGGCGCTGCTGCGCGAGACCTACCCGCGCCTGTGCGATGGCAGCGCGCCGCGGGTGCGGCAGGATCTCTCGCAAGGCAGCTACTTCGGCGGGCGCACGCCGGCCGACGGCCGCATCGACTGGCGGCAGAGCGCGCGGCAGATCTACAACCTGGTGCGCGCCGTGGCTCGGCCGTATCCCGGCGCGACGACGCGCTGGCAGCACCGCGAGCTGACCATCTGGTGGGCGCAGCCGACCGCCGGCGGGCGCAACGCGCCGCCTGGAACGATAGTGGGAATCGATGACGAGGGCTTCACGCTCCAGACCGGCGACGGTGGCCTGCGCGCGCTCCGCGTGCAGCTCGACGGCGAGCCCGAATCGACCGCCGCCGCCTGGGCGCGGCGGCACGACGTGAAGGAAGGAACGGTATTCACATGAGAGTCCTGCTCACAGGCGGTGGCGGCTTCGTCGGCTCGCATCTCGCCGATGCCTTTCTGGCGCGCGGCGACCAGGTGTCCGTGCTCGACAACGGCTCGGTCGCCAAGGTCCGTCACCTGATGGGCAAGCCCGGCTTCCAGTACGTACGCGACAGCGTCTTCGATCTGGAGATCCTCGAGGGGCTGATCGCCAAGGCCGACCTGATCTACCATCTGGCGGCGGTGGTCGGCGTCGAGCACTACGTCGGCGATCCGTTCGAGGTGCTCAACGTCAACGTCAACGGCACCCAGGCGGTGCTCAAGCTCGCCTTCAAGCACCAGAAGAAGGTGGTGTTCAGCTCGACGTCGGAAGTCTACGGCCGCAATCCCAAGGTGCCGTGGCGCGAGGACGACGACCGCGTCCTCGGCTCGACGCGCATCGATCGCTGGTGTTACTCGACCTCCAAGGCGGTCGGCGAGCACTTCTGCTTCGCCTATCACTCGATGGGCCTGCCGGTGACCATCACCCGCTACTTCAATGTCTACGGGCCGCGCCTCGATCAGCTGGATGTCGGCCGCGTTATCACCATCTTCCTCGGCCAGGCGCTGCGCGGCGAGCCGGTGACGGTGATCGGTGACGGGATGCAGACGCGCTGCTTCACCTACGTCGACGACGCCGTCCAGGCGACCATCCAAGCCGGCATCGGGTCCGACACCGACGGCAACGTGTTCAACATCGGCACCGACGTCGAGACGACGATCCTCGACCTCGCCAAGGCGCTGATCGAGGTCACCGGCTCGAGCAGCAGGATCGAGTTCAAGCCGCAGGCGTCGATCTACGGCACCAGCTACGAGGACATCGGCCGCCGCGTACCCGACGTCACCCGCATGCACGAGGTCCTCGGGGTGCGCGCCGCGACGCCGCTGACCGAGGGCCTGCGGCGCACGATCGAATGGTTCAAGGCCGACCCCGTCTCCCAGCGCGGCCTGCGTCCGCTGGGGTGAGGACGCCGATGGACAGCACCGTGGAGGGCGCCGGGCCCTCGGCGCCGTGTTGGCGACGAGCAGCCCACCCC
>JBOHWA010000063.1:0-5674 GCA_050735855.1 Binatia bacterium | reverse complement strand
CCCCGCCGGTCGGCGCTTCGGTGTGCGCGTCGGGCAGCCAGGTGTGCAGCGGCACCATCGGCACCTTGATCATGAACGAGACCGTGAAGGCGGCGAACAGCAGCATCTGCTCGGTCGGCGTCAGGGCGACGTTGTAGAGGCTGACGATGTCGAAGGTGATGGCGCCGGTCTGCGCCTGGCGCAGGGCGAGGTAGATGATCGCCGCCAGCATCAGCGCGCTGCCGGCCATGGTGAAGAGGACGAACTTGATCGTCGCGTAGCGCCGCCGCGGCCCGCCCCACACGCCGATGATGAAGAACATCGGGAAGAGCATCACTTCCCACCAGAGGAAGAAGAGGAACAGATCCACCGCCACCAGCGCGCCGAGCATGCAGGCCTCGAGCACCAGGATGAGGATCATGAACTCTTTGCAGTAGCGCTCGATGTCGCCCCAGGCGGCGAGGATGACCGCCGGCGTCAGGATGGTGGTGAGCAGGATCAGCCAGAGCGAGAAGCCGTCGACGCCGACGGAGTAGTAAACGCCGAGGCGGGGAATCCAGGCGAGCTTCTCGGTCAGCTGCAGTTGTCCGACGCTGGGGTCGAAGGCCGCCAGCATGAGCAGCGACAGGAGAAACGGAATGATCGCAAAGCTGAGCGCGGCGCGGCGCGGGATGGCGAGCGGCTGCGCCGGCAAGAGGCCGATCATCAGCGCGCCGACCAGCGGCGAGAAGACGATCAGGGAGAGAATCGGAATCGACACAGACGGTTCCTTGGTCTGATCTGATTTGAAAAGACTTTAACGCAGAGGCGCAGAGATCGGAGAGGTCGCAGAGCAGACGTCGGATTGAACCCGCTTTCGCAATCCTGCTCGATCTACGTTCTGGAAATTCGTCATGGTCTTACCTCTGCGCCCTCTGCGTCTCCGCGTCTCTGCGTTGAGTCTTGTTCTGATCAGGATCAGGGTCAGACGGCGAGCACCGCGATGACGCAGATGGCCCCGATCAGCATGGCCAGCGCGTAGGCCTGCACGTTGCCGGTCTGCAGGCGGCGCAGGCGGCTGCCGGTCCAGGCGACGAACTCGCCGAGGCCGTTGACGGCGCCGTCGATGACCTGGCTGTCGATCACCTGCCAGAAGAAGTCGGAGAGCGCGACGTACGGCCGGATGAAGAGGAGGTTGTAGAGCTCGTCGACGTAGTACTTGTTCCACAGCACCTGGTAGACGCCGCGGGCGCGCGCCGCGAGCGCGTTGGGCGCCTCCGACGGCTTGCCGTAGAAGAGGTAGGCGACGGCGATGCCGGCCAGCGCCATGGCGGTCGCGGTGCCGATCAGGAAGCCGAGCGTGGCGCCGTCCGGATGATGGTGCTCGGCGCCGTGCACGACGGCCAGCGACGGTGCCAGATAGGCGCCGATCGCGTCGCCCCAGAGGAAGCCCGCCGGCAGCCCGACCCAGCCGCCGATGGTCGACATCACGGCGAGGATGATCAGCGGCACGGTCATCGTGCCGGGCGCCTCGTGCAGGTGGTGGGCGAGGTGCGGATCGACGCGGCTGGTGCCGGTGAAGGTGAGGAAGAAGGCGCGGAAGACGTAGAAGGCGGTGAGCGCCGCGCCGAGCAGGCCGAGGAACCACTGGAACTTCATGCCGTTCATGTACGCGGCTTCGAGGATCATGTCCTTGGAGAAGAACGCCGCAAAGCCGGGGAAGCCGGCGATCGCCAGCGAGGCGATCAGGAAGGTCGCCGCCGTGATCGGCATGTGCTTGCGCAGGCCGCCCATCTTGAAGATGTCGAGCTCGCCCTTCATCGCGTGCATGACGCTGCCGGCGCAGAGGAACAGGCAGGCCTTGAAGAAGGCGTGCGTCATGACGTGGAAGATCGCTGCCGAGTACGCCCCGGCGCCGAGGCCGAGGAACATGTAGCCGAGCTGCGAGATGGTCGAGTAGGCGAGAATCTTCTTCAGATCGGTCTGCACGATCGCGATGGTGGCGGCGAACAGCGCCGTCACCGCGCCGATGGTCGCCACCACCTCGAGCGCGCCGGGCGCGTGGGCATAGAGCGGCGACAGGCGCGCGATCATGTAGACGCCGGCGGTGACCATGGTGGCGGCGTGGATCAGGGCCGAGACCGGGGTCGGACCGGCCATGGCGTCGGGCAGCCAGACGAACAGCGGGATCTGCGCCGACTTGCCGGTGGCGCCGACCAGCAACAGCAGGCAGATGGCGGTGACGATGGCCGGCGAGTGCTCGTACAGTTGCGCGGCCATCGCGTTGATCTCGGCCAGATCGAGGGTCGGCGTGCCGAGCCCGTGCAGGGTCCAGAAGATCAGGAACATGCCGATCAGGAAGGCGGCGTCGCCGACGCGGTTGGCGACGAAGGCCTTGCGGCCGGCGTCGGCATTGGCCGGGTCGACGTACCAGAAGCCGATCAGCAGATAGGAGCACAGCCCGACGCCTTCCCAGCCGATGAACAGCAAGGGCAGCGACGCGCCCAGGACCAGCACCAGCATCGAGGTGGTGAACAGGTTCATGTAGGCGAAGAAGCGCGCCACATCGGGGTCGTCGTGCATGTAGCCGAGCGAATAGATGTGGATCAGCAGCCCGTTGCCGGTGATGATCAGCATCATCACGCTGGCCAGCGCGTCGACCCGGAAGGTGGCCTCCAGGGTGAGCGGCGAGGCCTGGATCCAGGTGTACATGTGGTCGAGCAGCACGGCGCCCGCCGGCTGATCCCAGAGCCGCGCCACGGCCATCAGGGCGACGACGAACGCGGCCAGCACCGAGCCCGGACCGGCCACCTTGGCCAGAGCCGAGCGACCGGTCACCGCCGCGATGGTGCTGATGAGGAAACCGAGCAGCGGGAGGAAGACGATCCAGCGCAGGAACGGCGTGTCGATTATGGGCATAGCATTAGCGGAGGGCGATAGAGCGAGGGTTGTTACATGAACGTTCTGGCAAGTCTAGCCAGGGGAAACGCCCAGCGCGGCGGCGCGTTTGCGCCCCCGTGGAGGGCGCCGGGCCCTCGGCGCCGTGCTTGCGATGTGCACCCCGCCCAACCCCCGGCGCCCTCCAATGCGGGAGCAAGCTCCCGCAATCCTGAGGTCAACGGTCCGGCGGCAACGCGGCGGCAATCTCTTGCGGCACGCCCTGCATCGCCTGGCGCAGAATCTCGAAGTGCCAGGAGAAGAGCGAGTTGCGGTCGACGCCGGCGGGATACGGGACCTGCTTGATGTCGAAGCTGGCGACTCCGCCGTAGACCAACGTCGGCCCCGAGTTCCAGAATGTGAACCACTTGGAGTATTCGCGTTGCAGCCGCCGCTGCCAGACCCGCTCTTGGGTCACCGTGTCGGTGACGACCAGGTCGAGCGTCACACTGGCCCAGGTCTGGCCGATGGGAATCGGCACGAGCCAGACCAACACGCCGACGAAGCCCAACCCGTACGAGGTGAGGTCCTTCTCGAGCGGCGAGGCGCGGAGCGTACCGGAGAGGGCGTAGCGGTAGGCGGCGGGCGAGTCGCTGCCGACGTAGACGACGTCCTCGAACAGGCCGCTCGCTTTGAGATCGACGGCGATCGCGCGCGCCATGCTCACCGGATAGGTGAACTGCTCGAAAGGCGGCATCGTGGCGCCGACCTCCACGCCAGCCTTGAGGGCGCTCTCGTCGAGGCGCTCGAACGGCATCGCCACATAGGGCAGCACCGGAATGTAGGTCATGAACCCGCGACCGCCGGTGGTGTAGACGCGCGGCGGCCGCTCGTCGACGAAGCGCTGCACGGCCAGCGCGTCACGCTTCTCCGTCGTGGCGCTGGGCGGCCACTGCACAAAGCCGGTGTCGAGGTTGGCGCGGATGGTGCATCCGCTGACCACCATCGAGAGCAGTACGACGACGACACGATCGACGGCGCGCATTCGCTGCCTCCTCTTGTTGCGTCCTCTCCGCCTGCCGGCGGCATGCGTCTAGCGCGGATCGTCCGAAGCGACGCGCGCATCCCCCAGTTCCTGTACCACTTTCTCGGCCATCACCCGATAGCCGGCGGCGGTGAGATGATGGTCGCGGTACAGCCATTCCGGACATGGCTCCTTCGGACACACGGCGGCGACGGGCGCTGCGGCATCGATCAAGCGCACGCCGCGGTGCGCGGCGACATTGCGCATGACCCGGCTGGCCTGTCCGTAGTTCGACACCACCGAGCCGTAGGTCAGGAAGACCGGCTCGGCGCCGAACGAGCGGATGATGTCGACCACCTGATTCAGATTCGCGCTCAGATCCACCCAGGTCTCGGCGCCGCGGATGTTGCGCCCGCGCGTCCACCCGAGCGAGAACTCGGCCGCGCCGAAACGCGCCGTGCCGACCGAACCTGAGTTGTGCACCGGGTAGTCCACTTCGAGCTGCCGGTGATCGAACGCGCGCTGCAACATGTGGATCAGCTGGTAGACGCGCGAATGGCGCTGGACGAGTTGGCCGACGCGGCCGGGCATGCCGCCGCCGGCTATCGGCACCGGCACGGTCCACTCGTCGTTGGCGCCGACCATGATGATCACCAGGTCGGGCCGCAGGGTCTCGAGCATACCGGGCAGGTTGTGCAGCAGCTTGGACGAGTTGGTGCCCGGATACCCCAGGTTCATGACCTCGATCGCCCCGCGCTCGGGCACGCCGTTCCACAGGCGCTCCAGCTGCTGCGGATACGCGTCGGCGCGATCGGGAATCCACAGGCCGTAGGTGTTCGAATCGCCCAGGCACAGCACGCGGCGGCGCACGCCCGCCCACGCCGTCGGCGTCGGACGCCCGGTGGCCCACAGCGCAATCGCCCCCACCTGGAGCGCACCCTCCAGTATCACCACGCCCAGCACCACGCCGAGCGCCATGAGCGCCAGCCGCTGCAGCCACGCACGAACCCGTGCCATCGCCGCTTCAGGCTGCCGCGGGAAGGCTCGTCGAGCACACCCTGCACCGCCCTCTGGGCACACGTCCTGCGGACAATCCGGCCCCTACTTTTCCCATGGTCGCTCCCGTTCGTCGCAGGTGCTGGCGGATGGCGACAATCCGCAGCGTGTTCTGCCACGGCAGGCAGACCGAAGCCACCTGGCGGGCTTCAGCGGAGTCCAGGCGCGCGACGCGTTGGGACGAACGAAAACCTATGGTAGGAAATGGCATGGCGCTGTTGAGTGATCCCTCCGCGGGCCCGTTCCGCGTCTCCCGTCAGGCGGCTCGAGCGCTGCGCGCCCGTTGGCGCATCGTCAACGTCAGAGAGCGTCACGAGTTACGGGCGACCACGCACGGCGAGAAGCTCCGACAACTTGTCGGCCTCTTCGAGTCGGCGCGCGCCTTCGGGTGGGATCGCGTCCAGGCCGACGAAGAGGACGTCGTTCGGGCGCGCTGGCGGCGGCTCCGCCGAGCCCTGCGTGGCTGATCCGACCAGCCTGGCCCCGCTGGTCGCGGCACTCGGGGCGCTCTGCGAGCTCTTGCGCGCCGCCGGCGGCCGCGGTGTGGTGATTGGCGGCGTCGCGGCATCGATCCTCGGTCGACCGCGACTCACCCGCGACGTCGACGCGATGCTGCTGTTGTCCGACGCCGATTGGGAACGGTTCGTCGGGCTCGCGGACGCCGCGGGGTTCGAGCCACGTCTGCCCGACGTGCTCGCCTTCGCGCGGCGCTCGCGTGTGTTCCTATTTCGTCATCGCAGCAGCGGCATCGACGCAGAC
>JBOHWA010000062.1:0-2727 GCA_050735855.1 Binatia bacterium | reverse complement strand
ACGCAGCTCCTGCGCGCGGCGGGGCATGGCGTCGAGCTGCGCCTCGTCGGCGACGGCGAGCTCGCGGCGTGCGCGGCCGAGGTTGCCCAGCGCCGCCTGGGCGACGCCGTCACGTTGGCCGGATTCTGCGCCGACCTCGACCCCGAGTACCGCCAGGCGAGCGTGGTGCTGAGCTGCTCGCGCGACGAGGGGATGGGCCGTACGACCATCGAAGCGATGTCGTACGGCCTCCCGGTGGTCGGCAGCGACGGCATGGGCAACGCCGAGCTGATCCGGCACGGCGTCACCGGCTTGCTCTACGACGGCAGCGCCGAAGGGTTGGCGGGCGCGGTGGGCCGCCTGCTGCGGGAGCCGGAGCTGGCGTCAGATCGGCGCGCGCGCACGCCCTTTCGCGCAACGCGGCTTCTCGAACGAACGCTGTACGCGGCGCGCGCTGGCGATCCTGCAGCGCGTCTACTCAGCCCCCGCCGCGCGGCCCCATGGCGCAGCGGCAGGCAGCAGCGGCGCGCGCTAGCTAGGGGCGCGCGCACCATCACCGTCTATGACGGCCCGCTGCGCGCGGCGAAGGTGCGGGTGGCGGGAAGGATGACACAGGGGCGGTCGGCGTGAGCATAGATCCCCACCCCGCCAAGGAGCGGGCGGGCCGCCCGCGCTCCCAGGGGGGCGGCCCGGCTCAGTGCAGCGTGCCACCCCGGCTCGCGAGCGGGAAGTCGATTGCTCCCCTAGCGAGCCGCGCGCTACCCCAGCTCGCGAACCGGGATTTGATTGCGTCGCTCGCGCGCCGCGCGCCCACGGTGGGAGCGCTTGCGGCCCGCCCCCTGCCTGGCGGGGTGGGGGGCTGCGCCGCGCGACACCGCCGCGCCTACGGCCACGCCCGCACGCTGGTCTGCAGCGGCGCCGTCAGCATCGCCATCGGTGCCGCCTCGTCGCCGGGCTCGTAGGGGCGGGGGAGCACGACCGCGGCCTGGAGCATGTCGTAGTCGCCGGCGCGCCGCAGCTTGGTCATGTTGAGCAGGCTGTAGCCGGCGGCGACGCCGGCCGCGACGCCCTGGCGCACGACGGTGCCGCGCGCGATGCCCCATTCGCGCCACTCGGCCGGAATGACGAACGCGTTCAGCATCGAACCCGCGGCGCCGCTCTGCGCCCACCAGTCGTGGTCGACGTCGGTGACCAGCGGTGGCGGGGCGCCGTCGGTGAGGGTGACGCCGGCCGGGTTGGCGCCGTCCCAGTAGCGCAGCGGCAGGGCCGCCGGGGCGAAATCCGCCACCGCCTCGAAGCTGAACGAGCGCAGCGTGCGCAGCGCCAGCCAGGGGATGCCGAAGCGCGTCGGCGTCAGGTACATCGTCGGGTAGTGGTAGGTGTATGCCGTCCCGTTGGGCAGCTCGGGGAACATCGGGCCGAGATCGACCGAGAGCTTGACCCGGCGCACGGCGCGCACCGGGCCGTTGCGCACGCCCTCGACCACGGCGATGGCGTTCTGCTCGGTGAACTCGAGCTGCAGGTCGGTGACCAGCAGCGACAGCACCGGCACGCCGCGCATGCGCGTCTGCCGCAGCAGGTTGGGGCGCTGGCCGCCGGCCGTGCCGAGGCGCATGCCGGTGAAGTAGTTGTGCCCATCGGCGTACTCGACATCGTACGCCGCCGAGCGCGCCCGGCGGGTGGCGCGATCGTAGGTGACGTACGGCGCCGCCGCGGGCGCGTCGCCGCCAGGGCAGTGCAGCAGGTACGCCCACCCGCGACCGCCGGTGAGCGGATCGCGCACCTCGATCTCGACCCCGGTGCCACAGCCGGCCGGAAAGGGCGCGCCGGCGGCGCGGTCGCCGCTGTCGACCGCCATGAACACCAGCTCGTCGTCGGCATCGAAGCGCGCGCCGGCGTCGTCGATCTGTAGTTCGCCGCGGGCGTTGCGTGCATCGACCTGAAACGGCATGGCGACGGCCTGCCCGGCTTCGAGACGGTAGAGGCGCAGGTCAGCGGTCCGCCGGCTCGGCAGCGCCGCGACGGCATCGGTGCGCAGGACGATCGGGTCGTGGGTGCGCGTCAGCGTCTTCGGCTCCGCTTCGGCGCTGGCGCGGTCGACGGGCAGGATGCCCAGCGCGGCGGCGAGGAGCAGGCGGCGGGCGGTACGACGGGCGCGCGTCGCTCTCACCGGCCGGCGCGCTTCTGCCCGATGAGATAGGTGGCGCCGGCCGCGCCCGCCTGCGCCGTATGCACGGTGCCGCGCGGCAACATCAAGCGGTCTCCCGCCGCCAGCCGCAGCGTCTGGCCGCCGGCGCCGAAGGTGATCTCGCCGTCCAGCACCCAGAGGCTCTCGTCGTGATCGTGGCTGTGCGGTTGGTAGTCGGCGCCGGCAGCGTCGCTCCAGCGCAGGACCTCGAAGCCCTCCGCTTCGAGCTGCCCGCTGAGCGCCGTTTCGTCGATCGGTGCGACGGCCGGCCACGCGATACGTTCGAGCTGCATACGGTCACCAACTAACGCACCCGCCGCCGCGCGGCGCAACCGCGCCCGACTCAGAACCTGTGCAGCGGAACGCGCCTCGATAGGATCTGAGGTGCCGATCCCAAGGTCCCTTCCCCCCTTGCGGGGGAAGGTCAGGATGGGGGGTTGCTTGAGCCCCAACGCTTCCGTTCTCGCGGACTTCCCCCCATCCTGTCCTTCCCCCGCAAGGGGGGAAGGGACCTTGGGATCAGCCGCCGACAATCGGACATCTCGGCTAACCTGCCGCGA
>JBOHWA010000061.1:0-1697 GCA_050735855.1 Binatia bacterium | reverse complement strand
GGATCGTAGCCGGCCTTGCGGAACGTCGTCGCGAAGACGTCCGCCACGCGCTCGGCCACGTCGTTCAGCAGACTCGACATGCCGCCGCGGGCCAGGGCCACCGGCGCGTCGCGCGACAGCACAACGAAGCCGTCGGGCTGGTCGCGCACGTAGGTGAGGAAGGCGAGCGCGGCGCGCTCGACGCGCTGGCGCGGGCTGCCCGAGCCGATCGCGTCCGAGATCAGCTTGACGACGTAGTCCATCTCGCGGTCGACCAGCACGGCATACAGCCCCTCCTTGCCGCCGAAATGCTCGTAGATGATCGGCTTGGACACCTTGGCGCGCGCCGCGATCTCCTCCACCGAGGTCGCCTCGTAGCCGCGCCGCGCGAACACCACGCGCGCGATCTCGATGAGCTGCGCCCGCCGCGCCGGGGCGCTGAGCCGCAGTGCCGCGGTCTTCTTCTGCTGAGCCATGTTGACAAGCCTATCGACCGCGCGTAGGTTACGCAACCGTAAGCTACGGCAACGTAGCAGTAACCTACGGAAGCGAAGGGAGCCGCCGATGGAGACCGATCACAGCCGCTACGAGCAACACACGGTACAGCACTACGCCCGCGCCGTCCGCCCGCACCTGCCGAAAGTGGTGTTCCAGCGCACCCCGGGCCGCCTCCTGTGGCTGCCGCTGCACCTGGCCATCATCGTCGCCATGGCGGCGATCGTGGTCGGGGCGGCGCCGCCCTGGTACGTCGCGCTGCTCTGCGCGCTGGTCGCCGGGCACAGCTGGGGCTGCCTCGGGTTTCTCGCCCACGAGGCCATGCACCACGCGTTGGTACAGAAGGTGTGGATGGAGAAGCTGGTCGGCTACGTCGGCTTCCTGCCCTACGGCCTGTCGCCGACCCTGTGGAGCGCCTGGCACAATCAGGCGCACCACGGCCACACCGGCAAGCCGGTGGCCGATCCGGACGGCTTCGGCACGCTCGGCTTCTGGCAGAAGAGCGCCGTCGTGCGCGCCCTCGAGGGCGTCGCCCCCGGCTCGCGCACCGGGCGCAGCGCGCTCTTCCTCTTCATCTGGTTCTCGCTCCACTCGGCCCTGGTGCTGCTCTTCCACAGCCAGCGCAACGACTACTACGCTCGCGTCTCGCGCCGCGCGGTGTACGCCGAGTCGGCATCGATGGTCGCCGTCTGGATCGCGGTGCTGGCGCTGGTCGGGCCGTGGGCCTTCCTGTTCGTCTACGGCGTCCCGCTGCTGGTCGCCAACTTCGTGGTCATGTCGTACATCGCCACCAACCACTTCCTGAACCCGCTCACCGAGGTGAACGACCCGTTGGCCAACACGCTGTCGGTGACCGCGCCGGGCTGGCTCGAGCGGCTGCACCTGCAGTTCGGCTACCACGTCGAGCACCACCTGTTTCCGACCATGAGCGGCCGCCACGCGCCGGCGGTGCGCGAGGTGTTGGTGCAGCTGTACGGCGACCGCTACCTGCGTATGCCGCACGGCCGCGCGTTGCACCTGCTCTACGCGCGGCCGAAGGTCCATGCCACGCACGACACGCTGGTCGATCCACGCAGTGGCGCCACCTTCAACGCGCTGGCGCCGGGCGACCTGTCGATGGCGGCGGTGGCGGCGGGCTGAGCGCGCGGCGCTGGACCGGCGCTCCGGTCTGACCAACCTGGCGCGCGCGATCAGCGCCGCACGGCGTCGGTGAGGGCCCGCTC
>JBOHWA010000060.1:0-2896 GCA_050735855.1 Binatia bacterium | reverse complement strand
CGTCGCAGACACGGCGCCGAGGGCCCGGCGCCCTCCAGTTCAGGAGGTGCGATGGCGTTGACCGTCCGTCACTTCACCGTCACCGCCCCGTTGCGCCCACCGCCCTGGATCTCTCCGCCCTTCGGGTCGCTGAAGCCGACGCGGGTCATCGTCATTGTCTGTGCGCCGGGCCTGGCCTGCGGGCCGATCTGCACCTTGCAGCTGAAGAGCCGGGCGCCGTCGGCGATCGGGTCGACGTTGCTCAATGACAGCACCAGCGCGCGCACGGTGGTGCAGCCGGCGCCGATCATCGGCTTGCAGCCCTTGGGCAGGAAGCTGAACGCCGTCCCGTCTTTGCCCAGCGCGCTGTTGGCGGTGCAGTCCGGCTTGCCGTTGGCCTTCGGCAGGACGGCGATCTGGCTGGGATCGAAGACGAGGTCGCTCTGTGTGCCGGCGATCCTGGTGCCGCCGGTGTGCAGGGTCACGCTGACGTCGACCCGCTGGCCCGCCGTGCCGCTGGCGTTGGACAGCGACAGGCTCGTGCCGCCTGCGGCCGCGGGGGCGCCGGCGGGCGGTGTGGCGGCCGTGCCCGGCTTCGGCGCGCGCGCGGCCGGGTCGCGCGGCGAGCTGGGGGACATCTCCAACATCGAGCAACCGGCGATGGCCAGCAGGGCGGCGGCGAGGGCGGGGCGGGCGATACGGGGCGTCGGCATGGGTCTTCCTCCCACGCCGAATTGTGCAGACCGGGGTGGTTTGTACAAGGCCGACGGGCATGCGAAGAGTCCGAAAATCATGAGCGAAGCGAGATTTCAGGGCACCGACTACTACGCCATCGACGAGCTGCTCGATCCCGAGGAACGGCTGGTGCGCGATACGGCGCGGCAGTTCGTCGAGCAGGAATATCTGCCGGTGGTCACCGAGCACTTTCGCCACGGCACCTTCCCGGTCGAGCTGTCGAAGCGCGTCGGTGCGCTGGGCTTCTACGGCGCCAACCTGCCGACCGAGTACGGCTGTGCCGGGCTCAACAACGTCGCCTACGGTCTCATCAACCAGGAGCTCGAGCGCGGCGATTCGGGCCTGCGCTCGTTCGTCAGCGTCCAGTCGGGCCTGGTCATGTACCCGATCTACGCCTTCGGCTCCGAAGCGCAGAAGCGCCACTGGCTGCCGCGCCTGGCGCGCGGCGAGGCGATCGGCTGCTTCGGGCTCACCGAGCCCGACTTCGGCTCCAACCCGTCGGGCATGCTGACCCGCGCCACCGCCGTCGGCGACGGCTACCGCCTGAACGGCACCAAGCGCTGGATCACCAACGGCGACATCGCCGACGTGGCGCTGGTCTGGGCCAAGACCGACGACGGCGCCGTGCGCGGCTTCCTGGTCGAGCGCGGTACGCCCGGCTACAGCTCGCGCGAGATGCAGGGCAAGTTCAGCCTGCGCGCCTCGATCACCTCCGAGCTGTTTCTCGAGGACTGCATCGTCCCGGCCGACGCCGTGCTGCCCAACGTGCAGGGCATGCGCGGCCCGCTCTCCTGCCTGACGCAGGCGCGCTACGGCATCTCCTGGGGCGCCATCGGCGCCGCCATCGCCTGCTACGAGTGCGCCCGCGACTACGCCGGCGCGCGCATCATGTTCAGCCGCCCGATCGCCGGCTATCAGCTGGTGCAGGCCAAGCTGGTCTCGATGATCACCGAGATCACCAAGGCGCAGCTGCTCTGCCTGCGCCTCGGGCGGCTGAAGGACGCCGGCACCATGCGCTCCGAGCAGGTCAGCATGGCGAAGATGAACAACGTCTCGCAGGCGCTGCACATCGCCCGCCTGGCGCGCGACATCCTCGGCGCCAACGGCATCATCGACGAGTACCCGGTCATCCGCCACATGCTCAACCTCGAGACGGTCAACACCTACGAGGGCACCGAAGACGTCCACCGCCTGATCATCGGCAAGGACATCACCGGCTGGGACGCCTTCGGCCAGTGATCGTCCGCTCGCGACGGGGGCGCTGGTGATCGCCGAAGCGGTCCGGCAACGGCTGCGCTGGGTGACGGTGCAGGGCGACGAGGACCTGGCGCGCTTCCCCGACTTCATGATCATCGGGCCGCAGCGCACCGGGACGACCTGGCTGCACGCCCACCTGCGCACCCATCCGGACATCTTTCTGTCCGAGCCCAAGGAGCTCTACTTCTTCAGCAGCCTGAAGACGCGCGACCCGAAGCGCTTCGTCAGCGACGAGCTGTCGTACTACCTGCGCTTCTTCCGCGACCCGCTCTGGCGGCGGCTCGCCAAGACCGGCCTGGTGCTGTGGAAACACCGCCAGCTCTACTGGCCGCGCGTGCGCGGCGAGGCGACGGCGAGCTACGCGGCGCTGGATGCCGACGTGATCGCGGAGATCGCGGCGCTGCGCCCCGATCTCAAGGTCATCCTGATGATCCGCAACCCGATCGAGCGCGCCTGGTCGCACGCCAAGAAAGATCTGGTGCGCAACCGCAAGCGCCGCTTCGACGACGTCGGCGAGGACGAGTTCCGCGCCTTCTTCAGCGATCCGTACCAGCGCCGCTGCGCCGCCTATGCCCAGCAGGTCGACACCTGGTCGGCGCACCTGCGCCCCGGCCACGTCTTCACCGGCTTCTTCGACGACATGACGACCCGCCCCGAAGCGCTGATGCTCGACGTCATGCGCTTTCTCGGCGTGCGCGCCGACACGCGTTACATCGACGCCTCGGTGCGCAGCCCGATCAACCCGACCGAGACCAAGCGCATCCCGCCGCAGTACGAGTCGTTCCTGCGCGACCAGTTCGCCGACGACCTGCGGTCGATCAAGGAGCGCTTCGGGTTGTCGTGGTGAGGTAACTCCGAGTGGAGGGCGCCGGTCCCTCGGCGCCGGGGGTGGGGCGGGGTGCTCGTCGCGAGCACGGCGCCGAGG
>JBOHWA010000059.1:0-2977 GCA_050735855.1 Binatia bacterium | reverse complement strand
CGCTCGCCCTCTCGGTCGCCTTGATCCAGATTCCCACCTTGGCGCGCCTGCTGCACCTCCAGCCCCTGCATCTCGACGACTGGGGCCTGGCGGTGGCGGGCGCCCTGCTGGGCGGCGCGGCGGTGAGGCTGCGCCTGCGGCACGCCGACCGCGCCCGGGCCGGCGCCGGGTCGGGCACGACGATGAAGCTCGATCAGGTCGCGCGAGGTACCCTCTGACCCCGTCCGGTCGAGCCAATGTCGATGCGCCGGCCGACGGCGCGGCGGCGGAGGTGCCGGTCTGGCACGCGCTGGAGCTCGCCGAGGCCGCCGCGCGGCTGCACGTCGACGTGCCGCACGGCCTGAGCGCGGCCGAGGCGGCGCGACGGGCCGCCCGCTGGGGGCCCAACGAGATACCCGAACAGCACCGTCGCGGGCCGTGGCGCATGCTGCTCGAGCAGTTCAGCGACTTCATGATTCTCGTCCTGATCGCGGCGGCGGTCATCTCCGGGGTGATCGGCGAGGCCGAGGATACGATCGCCATCGTGGTGATCGTCGTGCTGAACGGCATCATCGGTTTCGTCCAGGAATACCGCGCCCAGCGCGCCGTGGCGGCGCTCAAGCGGCTGGCGCCCGCCAACGCGACGGTGCGCCGCGACGGCCGCCCGCGCCTCCTGCCCGCGGTGCTGCTGGTGCCCGGCGACGTCGTCCTGTTGGAGGCCGGCGCGGCGGTGCCCGCCGATCTGCGCCTGCTGGAGGCCGTCCGCTTGCAGGTGGATGAGTCGGCCCTGACCGGTGAGTCGCTGGCGGTGGAGAAGTGCACCGCGCCGTTGACGCAGGCCGAGCTGCCGCTCGGCGACCGGCGCAACATGGCCTTCAAGGGCACCATGGTCACGTACGGGCGCGGCAGCGGCGTGGTCATCGCCAGCGGGGCACGGACGGAGCTGGGCAAGATCGCGCGGCTGTTGCACGCCGGCGAGGGGGAGCGGACGCCGCTGCAGAAGCGCCTGGCGCAGTTCGGCCAACGGCTCGCGGTGGCGGCGATGGCGATCTGCGGCTTGGTGTTTCTGATCGGCGTACTGCGCGGCGAGCCCATCGCGCTGATGTTCCTGACCGCCATCAGCCTCGCGGTGGCGGCGATCCCCGAAGCCCTGCCGGCGGTCGTCACCGTGGCGCTGGCGCTCGGGGCGCGCACGATGGCGCGCCGGCGCGCCCTCATCCGGCGCCTCCCGGCGGTCGAAACGCTGGGCTCGGTCACCCACATCTGCTCCGACAAGACCGGCACCCTGACCGAGAACAGGATGCACGTCGAGGCGATCTACGCCGATGGCCGCCGGCAACCTGGCGCGCGGCCTGCGGCGGCCAGCGGCGAGCCGTGGGCGCAGCTCTACGCGGCTCTGGCGCTGAGCAACGATGCCGCGGCCGCCGGCGACGGTGCGATGACCGGCGATCCGACCGAGATCGCGCTGGCCGTCGCCGCCGCCGGCGCGGGCTGCGACAAAGCGGCGATGGAGGTCGCCGCCCCGCGCGTCGCCGAGCTGCCGTTCGACTCGCTCCGCCAGCGCATGACGACGCTGCACCGCGCACCGGACGGCCTCGTCGCCTTCACCAAGGGGGCGCCGGAGCGCGTGGTCGCGCACTGCGACACGGTCCTGTCGGCCGCCGGGCCGGTGCCGATCGAGCGCTCGTGCGTCCTGGCGGAGGCGGAGCGCATGGCGGCGGAGGGCCTGCGCGTCCTGGCCGTCGCCTCCCGCCTGTGGCCGGACCTGCCCGACACGCTCAGCGCAGAGGTCGTCGAACGCAAGCTCACGCTGCTCGGCCTCGTCGGTCTGCTCGACCCGCCGCGCGCCGAGGCGCGCGCGTCCGTCGCCCTGTGCCAGTCGGCCGGCATCACCGCCGTGATGATCACCGGCGACCATCCCGCCACCGCGCAGGCGATCGCCCGGCGGCTGGGCATCGTCGACACGGACGATGCGGTCATCACCGGTGCGGAGCTCGACGCCCTGTCGCCGGCCGCGCTCGCGCAGGCGGTGGAGCGCTGCCGGGTGTACGCGCGGGTGGCGCCCGAGCAGAAGATCCGCATCGTCAAGGCGCTGCAGGACAAGGGGTACTTCGTGGCAATGACCGGCGACGGCGTCAACGATGCGCCGGCGCTGCAGCGCGCCGACATCGGCGTCGCGATGGGGAAGGCGGGCACGGACGTGGCGCGCGAAGCGGCGGACATGGTGCTGCTCGACGACAACTTTGCGACCATCGTCGCCGCCGTGCGCGAAGGGCGGCGGATCTTCGACAACATCCGCAAGTTCGTGAAGTACGGCGTCACCTGCAACTCGGCCGAGGTGTGGACGCTGTTTCTCGCCCCGTTTCTCGGCCTGCCGATCCCGCTGCTGCCGATCCACATCCTGTGGATCAATCTGATCACCGACGGACTTCCCGGGCTGGCGCTGGCGGCCGAGCCGGAGGAGCGCGGCACGATGGCGCGCCCGCCGCGGCCGCCGCAGGAGAGCCTGTTCGCCCACGGCATGTGGCAACACATGCTCTGGGTCGGACTGTTGATGGCCGGAACGACGCTGTTCGCGCAGGCGTGGGCGCTGTACACCGGTTCGGCGCACTGGCAGACGATGGTCTTCACCGTGCTGGCCCTGTCGCAGCTCGGCCACGCGCTGGCCGTTCGTTCCGAGCGCGAGTCGCTGTTTCGCCAGGGCGTGTGGTCCAATCCCGCGCTCTTCGTCGTCGTCCTGGCCACCTTCGCGCTGCAGATGGCGACCGTGTACGTCCCGCCCATGGCGTCGATCTTCAAGACCGAGCCGCTGAGCGCCGGCGAGCTGGCGTTCTCGATCCTGCTCTCGGCCGTCGTCTTCGCCGCGGTCGAGGTCGAGAAGTGGCTCGTCCGCCGCGGCTGGCTGTACCGACCGCTGGCGGTGGCAGCGCCTGGGCGGGCGTGACGCGGCAGCCCTGTTTGCGGCCCACCCGACCGCGCACGGAGAACGGGCGAGGCT
>JBOHWA010000058.1:0-3007 GCA_050735855.1 Binatia bacterium | reverse complement strand
CCCCCATCCTGTCCTTCCCCCGCAAGGGGGGAAGGGACCTCGGGATCAGCGCCCGAGAATCGATATCCGCCTGCACCTGCCGCGACGGGCGGAGTTTTTGGGCAAAGCCCGGTCACCCGGCCACTGGTCACCGGTCACGTCCCGCTCCGACACCTTGACCAGCGGCGTCCGCATCCGGCACATCTCGGCGCATGGTGAAGCTGGTCTTCCTCTGTCATCGGCGGCCCGACATCACGCACGAGCAGTACGCCGAGCACCTGTTGCGCCGGCACGTGCCGCTGGCACTGCGCCATCACCCCACCCTGCGGCGCTACACGGTCAACATCGTCGACCACTCGCCGGCCGGCGAGGAAGGGCTCGACAGCATCGGCGAGCTGTCGTTCGACCGCTTCGAGGACTACCGCGACCGCCTCTACGACTCCGCCGAGGGTGAGCGCATCGTGCACGAGGATGTCGCCGGTTTCCTCGGTGGTGCGCACGCCTACGCCGCCAGCGAACATGTGCAGAAGCCTGGCACCGCGCGGAGCGTCGGGGCGCGCACGCCCGGCTTCAAGATGTTCTGCCCGCTGCGTCGACGCCCGGAGCTCACGCACGAGCAGTTCGTCGCCCACTGGCTCGGGGTGCACGTGCCCCTGGCACTCGAACACCACCCGACGCTGGTGCGCTATGTCACCAACGTCGTCGACCAGCGTCTCTCGCACAGCGCCGCCGACTGGGACGGCTTCGCCGAGCTCAGCTTCGCCAGCCCCGACGACGCGCGCCAGCGCATGTTCGCCTCACCCGAGGCGGAGCGCATCGTGCGCGCCGATATCGCCCGCTTCATCGGCCATACCTTCGCCTACCCGGTGGCGGAGTATCCCCAGTTGTAGCGCCACGGGAGAGCACGGCCTGTCGGCGTGCCCGCGACACGACGCGCCCGGAATCGTCGCCGACGTGGAGGGCGCCGGGCCCTCGGCGCCGGGTTCGCGATGGGCACCCCGCCCGCCACCCCCGGCGCCGAGGGCCCGGCGCCCTCCACGCGCGGCCTCAGCCGAAGCGCACCGGCAGATGATTCGGCGAGCGGAACGCCAGGCCGACGACGTGCGACACCTCGGTCGTGTCGAGGCGCAGGTTGGGGAGTCGGTCGAGCAGCGCGTTGAGCGCCAGGCGGGTCTCGAGCAGGGCGAGGTGCGAGCCGGCGCAGAAGTGGGCGCCGAAGCCGAAGGCGAGGTGGTCGGCGTTCTTGCGCCGCAGCTCGAAGCGATCCGGGTTGTCGTAGTGGCGCTCGTCGCGGTTGGCCGAGCCAACCACCACCGACATCATCGAACCGGCGGGCACCGGGTAGCCGGAGATCTCCACGTCCTCGGTCGGCTCGCGGCAGACGAACTGGACCGGCGACTCCCAGCGCAACACTTCCTGAATGAGCAGATCGATCGTGGAGCGGTCGGCGCGCACTTCCTCGTACACCTCGGGGTGGGTCAGCAGGGCGAAGAGGCAGTTGCCGGTCAGCCGATACGTGGTCTCAGCCCCGGCCGGCAGCAACAGGCGCAGGAAGCCGAGCACCTCCTCGTCGGTCAGCCGCGTGCCGTCGACCTCAGCATGCATCAGCTTGCTGAGCAGATCGGTGGTCGGATCGGCCTTGCGCTGCGCCATGAGCGGGCTGAGGTACTCGACCAGGTCCTGCGCCGCCTGGAAGCCCTTGGCCGGGTCGTCGCCGACGCTGATCAGGTCGAGCGCCATGCGATGGAAGGCGTGGTAGTCGCCGACCGGGATGCCGATGATGTGCGCCATCACCTGCATCGGGAAGGTGAAGGTGAGCTGCTGCACCAGATCGGCACGGCCGTCGGCAATGAACTGGTCGATCAAGCCGTTGACGATGGCGCCGACCACCTCGGGCATCTCCGCCTTCATCGCCCGCGGGCCGAAGAACGGCGTGATCAGGGTGCGATGGCGGATGTGCTCCTTGCCCTCCATCTCGAGAATCGTGCGCCCCATGACCAGGCCGATGCCGCGCTTGTTGGCCTGCGAGGAGAACAGCTTGCCGTCCTTCAGCACGGCCTCGACGTCGGTGTAGCGCGTGATCATGTAGTTGATGCCCATCATCGTGTTGATCGGCAGGGCCGGCTGTTCGTCGCGCAGCCGCTTGTAGACGGAATACGGGTCGACGATGGGGCTCATCATCGTGCCGCCGAAGAGCTTGTTGGTGGTCGCCATACCGGTGGTCATCGTCGTCCTTTGTCAGAGCGCCGCGCCGCCGGGCGGCGCGGGCGGGCCGCGCGCGTGGGCGCGGCGGGGTGGGTGAGCAGGCCGTAGACCGCCGTCAGGCTGCGCGCCGTGCCGTCGGGGTCGGCATCGATCAGGAGCACCGCCGCGATCATCATGCGGGTGAGCCAGTCGGCCAACTGCTCGGCGGTGGCGACGCCGTCGTGCACCGGCCGCGTCTCGGCCAGCAGCGGCGCGAGGAACGCACCCATCGTGGCGCGCAGGGCGGGAAACTCGGCGCGCAGGTAGCGCAGCACGAAGGCCGGCTCGGTCTCCAGCACGCGGCGGATCGCCGGATGCTCCTCGATGTAGCGCGCCACGTACTGCAACGCGGTGCGCAGCCGCTCGGCCCCCGGCGGCGCGGCCCGCAACGCCTCGCCGACGCGCTCCTGGAAGCGCAGGCTCTCGTGCGCGGCGAGATGGTGCAGCAGCTCGTCGCGGGTCGGGAAGTAACGGTAAAGCGTGCCGCGCGACACGCCGGCGCTCTCGCTCACATCGCTCATCCCGAGCTTGCTCAGCCCGTGCCGCGCGATCGCCAGCATGGCGCCGTCGAGAATGCGCACGCGGGTGCGCGCACTGAGCTCGCCGTGCCCGTTCCCCGTCCGCGCGCTGATCGGCATCTGGCGAACAGATAGAACAGAATTGGCATCATTTGTCACGCAGTGGCGGACCGCAGCCCCTGGAGGGTGCCGGGCCCTCGGCGCCGTGCTCGCGACCAGCAGCCGGGCCGCGACCGGCGGCCGCCCGCCACCCCCGGCGCCGAGGG
>JBOHWA010000057.1:0-2116 GCA_050735855.1 Binatia bacterium | reverse complement strand
CAGTCGGGATACGCATCATGCTGCTGGTCGACGCCGCGCGCGGCCTGCTGCTGCCGCTCGGCACGGCGAGCGGCCCCGAGGTCATCTTCGCCCAGCTCGATGCGGTCGACGGCACCATCAAGGTCGGCGGCCTGGGCAACGATCCCGGCGGGGCGGCCGTGCGCGTCGCCAACGACGGCAACTGGGGCGTCACCTTCGCCTTCACCGCGCCGACGCGCCTGGCGGTCGAGGCGCTGGCGTATCGCGACTTCGCCGTCGCCGTCGTGGTCGACGGCAACCCGCCGCAACACCGCGCCGCACCGCGCGAGGTGGTCGTGCTGCCCGACGCACAGGGCGACGCCGTCGCGCTCGACGTCGGCGATCTCCCCGCCGTCACCGCCGCGCTGCGCCGCGCGCCGCGCGTCTACACCAGCACCGCCGAGGGGCTCGACCAGACCCTGGTCTACCTCGACGGCTTCCAGGCGCACGATCGCGAGACGCGCCAGCCGGGCGACGAGGCGCTGGCGACGGCGCTCTACGATCGCCTGCTCGCCCGCCACGACGGCGGCGCCTTCGACATCACCCGGTCGTACGGCAACCTGAGCGCCATCCTGCGCGTCATGCTCGGCTGGCGCGGCGCGCCGCCGTGGCACGAGTCGCAGGGCGGCGGCTTCGTCGTGATCAACGAGAATCTGCCCAACCTGATCCCCTCCGTGCCGATCGTCGCCGCCGCCGGCGGCACCTCGATCGACCTCGACGGCCGCCCCCTGCTCACCCGCCGGCTGAGCGAAGGTCGCACCAGCGTCGTCCACGCCGCCAACCCGGCGCTGCGCCGCCAGCTGCTCACCCTGGTCGCCGCGGCCCGACGCTCCGTGTAGGGTCGCCCGATGGGCGACCCACCGGCGCGCGCAGCGCGCCGTGTCCACTGGCAGCCCGCCTGCCGGCCTGATTTTGACCGGCGCCGCCGATCCCGTAAGACTCCACGCCATGCCGCCGCCGTCACGCCCACGTTCGCCGCTCCTGATCGGCTTCGGCCTCGCCGCGCTGCTGCTGGTCGTGCTCATCCAGCTCGACCTGGTCGAGTACGCCTACGGGCGCATCGGCATCGGCTCGGGCTACGTCCTCGCCGTGCTGCTCGCCTCGCTGGTCGGCAGTGGGATCAATCTGCCGGTCGGCCGCCTGCCGGCGTCCAACGGCGCGCGCGGCACGCTGCTGGCCGTGAACCTGGGCGGGGCGGTGATTCCGACCCTGTTGTCCGTCTACCTGCTGGCCATGAACCGCCCCGTCGCCGGGCGCGCCCTGCTCGCCGTCGCCGTGGTGGCGATCGCCGTGCACCTGATGGCGCGCCCGGTGCCGCAGTTCGGTATCGCGGTACCGATCTTCGTCCCGCCCCTGGTCGCGGCCGCGGCGGCGCTGCTGTTGGCGTCGGCCAACGCCCCGCCGGTGGCCTACGTCGCCGGCACGCTGGGCACGCTGATCGGCGCCGATCTCACCAACCTGCGCCAACTCGGCAGCCTCGGCGCGCCGATCGCCTCGATCGGCGGCGCCGGCACGTTCGACGGCATCTTCGTCACCGGCATCCTCGCGGTCCTGCTGGCCTGAGCGCGACATGGACGGCGGCAACGCATCCCTGGTGCGCAGCACTCCCGAGCGACCGCGCGCCGACGAATGGATGCTGGCGCTGGCCTCGGCGGGGATCGAGGCGCGCCTCGACTGGAGCCCGCAGGGTGGCTACGCCCTGGTCGTCCACGAAGCCGAGGCGGGGCGCGCCGGGGCCGTGCTCGACGCGTACGAAGAGGAGAACCGCGTCGCGCCGCCCGCCCCGCCGCCACCGGAATGGGGGCCGACCTACGGCGCGATCACCGCGGCGGTCGTACTGTGCGTCTTCTTCGTCGTCACCGGCCCGCGCTCGCCCGACAGCATCTGGTTCGATCGCGGCGGCTCCAACGCCGCGCGCCTGGGTGACGGCGAGTGGTGGCGCGCCGTGACCGCCCTGACGCTGCACGCCGACTTCCCACACGTGCTCGGCAACGCCGTCGTACTGCTCATCTTCGGCACCAGCCTGTGCGCGCTGGTCGGACCGGGCGCCGGCCTGTGGCTCATGCTGCTCGCCGGCGCCGGCGGCAACCTGCTCAAC
>JBOHWA010000056.1:0-5220 GCA_050735855.1 Binatia bacterium | reverse complement strand
GTCCGCTTCCGTGCCGGCGCCCTCCAGCAGGCACGCGAGCAGCGGCGGGTGCCTCTTGCGAAATGTCACGCGACCGTCGATGGTCGCGGCGGATGGCGCAGATCGAGAATGGGTCGCTGCAGATCGGCTACTGGCAGGGCGTCCCGCTCCGCATCCACTGGTCGGCGCCGCTCGGCATGCTGCTGCTCTGCGGCTTTCGCCCGGTGTCGTGGCTCGGCTTCCTCATCATCATCCTGGTGCACGAGCTCGGCCACGCCTGGCTGATCCGGCGCTGCGGCGCCGACCCGTATGCCATCACGCTGACCGGCACCGGCGGCGAGTGCACGTGGGACGACGAATACGTCACTCGCGACGAGGCGGCCCTGGTCGCCTGGGGCGGGGTGCTGGGCCAGGCGCTGCTGTTCGTCGTCGCGTTGGGCCTCTGGACCATGTTCGCGCCGCCGGTGAATTCCGCCGCCTTCGAGCTGCTCTCCGTGCTCACCGGCATGAACGTCGTGATCATGCTCCTGAACCTGATCCCGCTGCCGCCGCTCGACGGCGCCGAGGCCTGGCCGCCGGTCGTGCGCCGCCTGCGGCGCACCGTGCGCATCGCGCAGCGCGAGTGGCGCCGCCACGTACGGCGCGAGTTGACCGTGGTCACCAGCGAGCAGCTGCGCCCGCTCGATCCGCAGATCGAAGCGCAGCTCGACCGCCTGATGTCCAACCTGCGCGACGAAGCGCGGCATCCGGACAAGAAGTAGCGTCCTGTCCTTGGCGGCGCGGGCCTCCGTGCTTGGCGTGCGCCAGCACGCCAACTGGATGCGCGCGCAGCGGGACTCCGCGGGCGGAGTCCACGCGGGCACGGAGGCCCGCGCCACCAGGAAAAGATCACCACACCCGGGAGGGTCGTTACACCAGATACCCCTGCGCCAGCGCCTCGAACTCGGCCAGTTGCGCCGTCCGCCATGCCTCGTCGCGACCGAGCTCGCCGGCCATCAGCTCGGCGACGCGCGGCGCCATGGCGCGGGCGGCGCGGGCGTTGAGGAAGAGGGCGCGGGTGCGGCGAGCGAGGACGTCCTCGACCGTGCGCGCCAGTTCGACGCGGGTGGCGAAGATGACCTCGGCGCCGGTATACGGCAGGGCGGCGTGCAACGGCGCCGCCAGCGACGGATCGGCGCGCGCCAGGTCCTCGATCGCCGGCGCGTCGGCGCCATAGACCGACAGCGCGCCGAACTTCTCCGCATGGCGGTGGAAGCCGTGGATGTTGAGCGTGCGCGTGATGCACGGCTTGTCGGCCAGGCGCGCCAGGGTGGCCGCCTGGTTGACGCAGTCCTCCGCCATGTTGCGATAGGTCGTCCACTTGCCGCCGGCGATGCTGAGCAGGCCCGACTGATCGATGTGGATGGTGTGATCGCGCGACAGCGCCGCGGTGTTGGCGCCATTGCCGGTCTTCACCAGCGGCCGGATGCCGACGAAGGCGCTGAGCACGTCGGCGCGGGTCGGCTGCTTGGTCAGGTACTCGGCCGCCGTGTCGAGGATGAAGCGGATCTCCTCCTCCAGCGGGCGTGGCTCGAGCAGCGGCTCGGTGATGGGGGTGTCGGTGGTGCCGACCAAGGTATGGTTGTGCCACGGGATGGCGAACAGGACCCGGTTGTCGCTCGTCTTGGGCACCATGATGGCGCTGCCGCCGGGTAGGAAGGAGCGATCGAAGACGAGATGGATGCCCTGGCTCGGCGCGATCATCGGCGCAACGCCCGGGTCGAGGAGACGGCGCACCATGTCGCAGAACGGCCCGGCGGCGTTGATCACCACCTTGGCGGCGACGCGCAGCTCGGCGCCGCTCTCGAGGTCGTGCGCCACCGCGCCGTCGACGAAGCCTTCGGCGTCGCGCGTCAGCCCGGTCACCGGCGCATAGTTGAGCAGCGTCGCCCCCTGCTCGGCGGCGGTGACCACCAGGTTGATCAGCAGGCGGGCGTCGTCGAACTGGCCGTCGAAGTACATCACGCCGCCGCGCAGGCCGTTCTGGTTGAGGTTCGGCAGCCGCGCCAGCGTCTCGGCCTTCGAGAGGATCTTCGAGGCGCCGAAGCCGTACTTGCCCGAGAGCAGATTGTAGACCTTGAGGCCGAGGCCGTAGAACGGCGCCTCCCACCAGTCGTAGTTGGGCACCACGAAGGCCAGGTCGCGCACCAGGTGCGGCGCGTTCTGGCGCAACAGGCCGCGCTCCTTGAGCGCCTCCATGACCAGCGAGATGTTGCCCTGCTCGAGGTAGCGGACGCCGCCGTGCACCAGCTTGGTGCTGCGGCTGGAGGTGCCCTTGCCGAAGTCGGCCTGCTCGAGCAGCAACACCTCGTAGCCGCGCGCCGCGGCATCGACCGCCACGCCGACCCCGGTGGCGCCGCCGCCGATGACCAGCATGTCCCAGGGCTCGGAGCGGCCGCGCAGGCGGCTGAGCATCTCGCCACGGTTCATGGCGCCTTCCTAGCCGGCGCGCGCTCAGCGGTCGAGCAGGCGCATGACGCGCTCGGCGTCGAGGACGATGAACAGCCCCTGCGCCTCGGCGCACACCTCGCCGTCGACCAGCAGCCGCCCGGCGGCGTGCACCTTGCGCTCCTCGCGCCGCTCCACCCAGCCCTCGAAGCGCAGCACCCGGTGCAGCGGCGTCGGCCGCCGGTAGTGCAGCGTCAGACGCGCGGTCGGGCCGGCCGCGCCGCTCATCAGGTTGGCGATGTTGAGCACCTGATCGAAGGCGGCGGCGATCGCAGCGCCGTGCACGCAACCCGGCGGACCTTCGTAGGCGATGCCGAACGTCGCCTCGGCGACCGACTTCGGCTCCTGCCACTCGATGCGCAGCGGTGCCGCGAGCGGGTTCCACTTGCCCATCACATAGTCGTAGGCGAACAGCCCCTCGGGGGTCGCCGCGCCGCCATCGAAGCGCAGCGGCGGCGTCTCGGGCACGGCGACGCGCAGCGCCTGCGTCAGCCGTTCGACCTGCGCAGCGGCGTCGGCAAGCAGCGCCGCGTCGCCACCGACCTGCACCGTCGTATCGATGAGGCCGCGCAGCGCCGCGGTCAATCGGCTCAGCGCGGCCGCGCGCAAACTGGCATCACTCTCGGGCATACGCGCAGCCATCCCGTCCCGCCACCGATTTGTCAAAGCGGCCACCGCCAGCCGTACATTCTCGCGGGCATCCGAACGTACAACGCCCAACGCTCCACGCTGTATCTCCGCCCTACTCTGCGTTATCCACGCGCATGACGATGACGATCCGCCCGCTCGAGGCCGCCGACCTGCCGGCCGCCGATCGCATCTTCCGGCTCGCCTTCGGCACCTTCCTCGGCCTGCCTGAGCCGCTGTCGTTCGGCGGCGACGCCGACTACGTGCACACGCGCTGGCAGGCCGACCCGAGCGCGACGTTCGCGGCCGTGGCCGACGGCACGTTGCTGGGCTCGAACTTCGCCGCGCGCTGGGGCCGTTTCGCGCTGTTCGGCCCGCTGACGGTGCATCCGGATCACTGGGACGCCGGCATCGCTCAGCAATTGCTCGCCGCCACCATGCGGCGCTTCGACGAGTGGGGCATCACGCATGCTGGTCTCTTCACTTTCTCGAACAGCCCGAAGCACCTGGTGCTCTACCAGCGCTACGGCTTCGTGCCGCGCTGCCTCACCGGGTTGCTCGCCGGCTCGGTCACGGCGGCGGCGCCGGCCGCGTCCTACTCGGCCCTCGCCGCCGGGGAGCGCGGCGCGGCGCTCGCCGACTGCCGCGATGTCGCCGGCGCGCTGCTCACCGGCCTCGACCTGACAGGCGAGATCGAGGCGGTGCAGGCGCAGGGGCTGGGCGATACGGTGCTGGTGCGCGACGGCGGCGCGCTGGCCGCGTTCGCCGTCTGCCACGTCGGGCCCGGCACCGAAGCAGGCAGCGGCGTCTGCTACATCAAGTTCGGCGCCGTCCGCCCCGGCCCCACCGCCGCCGTCGACTTCGCCCGCCTGGTCGACGCCTGCCACGCCTACGCCGCCACGCGCGGTGCCGCGCAGCTGGTCGCCGGGGTCAACACCGCCCGCGACGGCGCCTACCGCGCCCTGCTGGCGCGCGGCATGCGCATCGTCACGCTGGGCGTCGCCATGCAGCGCCCGAGCGAGCCCGGCTACAACCACGGGGATGCCTGGGTGATCGACGATTGGCGGTGAGTCGCGTGGCCGCTTGGGCTGGCCCAGAGGCCGCGGCGCCCCAGACACGTCGCGCTCACTCGCCGAAGGTGGTGACCGCTTCCCAGCCGGGGTCCACCGGGGTGCGTTCGTGCTGCTGGCAGCGGCGCAGGTAGAGGTCGGAGGGGCCGTCGTTGGGGCGGATGCGCATCGCGGCTTCGAAGGCGGCGACGGCGGTCGGCCAGTCGCGCAGGCGATAGGCGGCCAGGCCGGCGTCGAACTGTTCGATCAGCGGCTGCCAGGCGGCGGCCTTGGTGGCGGGGCCGAGGACCTCGTAGATGCGCACTTTCTGTGCCTTGCCCTTCACCCGGACGACGTCGAGCTCGCGCACGGTCAGGACGTCCTGCGCCGCGCCGAGGGTGTTCTCGCTGACGATGATGGTGGTGCCGTAGAGTTTGTTGATCCCTTCCAGGCGCGCGCCGAGGTTGACGTTGTCGCCCATCACGGTGAGGCTCAGGTGCCCGGCGGAGCCCATGTTGCCGAACACCATCGGGCCGCTGTTCAAGCCGATGCGGATGTTGAGGGTCGGCCAGCCGCGCGCCGAGCAGCGCGCATTGATGTGCACCAGGCGCTCGACCATGGCCAGCGCGGCGCGGCAGGCGCGCACCGCATGATCGGGCTGGCGGATCGGCGCCCCCCAGACGGCCATGACGCCGTCGCCGACGTACTTGTCGAGCATGCCGTCGTTGGCAAAGACGATGTCGGTCATCTCGCCGAGGTAGAGGTTGAGCAACTCGACGAGCTGCTCGGGCGCCAGGCGCTCGGCGATCGGGGTGAAGTTGCGCACGTCGGAGAACAGCACGGTCCGGTCGCTCTTCTCGCCGCCCAGCTTGAGCTTGTCGGGATGCTGGCTGACGTAGTGTGAGAGCGACGGGCTGAGATACAGATCGAGCATGCGGCGTGTGTGGCGCTTTTCGCGATCGACCACGACGTAGTGATGCAGCGCGACGGTCATGTAGGAGAGCGCGACGGCCAGCGTCGGATAGACCGCGCTCAGCAGAACGCCGCCGTAGACGAACAGCAGCTGGCTGCCGACCAG
>JBOHWA010000055.1:0-15370 GCA_050735855.1 Binatia bacterium | reverse complement strand
GCGGTGCGCGCGGCGAGCCCGGCGCCGAGGGACCGGCGCCCTCCAACGCCCCTCGTCGCGCAACCGGCGGGCATCGGGTCAGATCGCGGGCCTTGCGGGAATTCCCCTATATGTGAAAAAACACAATACGTGGGCGGGCGATTCAATCGGCTGATCGTGTGGGGGAGGGATCAGGTTGGCTCGCCCCGCCGCGGTGGTCGCCCGACCGCCCCGGTGCGAGGTGCATGAAAGCCGCCGAGGTCATCGAAGCCGGCGGCATCCTGCTCCGCCCGCCGCTCGGCAGCTTCGAAGACGCCATCCGCGCCCTGGTCGACAGCCTCATTGCCCGCCGGCAGATCGGCGCTGACCTGCGCGAGAGCACCATCCGGGCCGTCTGCGATCGCGAGGAGCTGTCCAGCACCGCCATCGTCGAGATCGGCGTCGCCGTTCCGCACGCGCGCCTCGCCGGCGTCGCCGGTGTCGTCGCCGCCCTGGCCGCCTCGCCGCACGGCATCTACCACGCCATGACCGGCGTCCCCATTTCTGTCGTCGTGCTGGTCTGCTCCGCCCCCGACCTGATCGGCGAGCATCTCAACATGCTCGCCGGCGTCTCGATGCTGCTGCAATCCGATCCGTTGCGCCGCGCCCTCGAGCGCGCCGCCGACCGCGCCACCGCCCTGCGCATCCTGCGCCGCGACAACGGCGACAACCTGTAGACACCGTCTACTAGCGGATCAGGTGCGACGCGCGCTCGAGCGCCCAGACGACGGCCAGCGTGCCGATCGCATACGCCGGCGCCAGGCGGACGACGGCGCGGTCGGCCCAGCGCCGCCAGTACAGCAACGGCAGCAGCAGCGCGGCGACGAAGGCCACTTGCCCGACTTCGACGCCGAGATTGAATGCCAGCAGCGACAGCGGCAACTGGTCGCTCGGCAGCCCCACCTCGGCGAGCGCGCCGGCGAAGCCGAGGCCGTGCAGGAGACCGAACGCGAACGCCACCAGCCACGGCGCGCGCTGCGTCAGCGTGGGCGGCGCGTCGGGCGGCCGCGCCAGCTCGGCGGCGAGCAGCACGATGCTGAGGGCGATCACCACCTCGACCGGGGCCGGCGACGCGCGCACCACGTCGAGCACCGCCGCGCCCAGCGCCAGGCTGTGCGCGACGGTGAAGGCGGTGATGGTCAGCGCCAGCGGACGCAAACGCCGCACGAGCAGCATCAGTCCGAGGACGAAGAGGAGATGGTCGCTGCCGCCGAGGATGTGCTCGACGCCGAGCCGGCCATAGCGCCACAGCACCTGCGCGGCGGGCACCCCGGCGCCGACCCCCGGCACCAGGAAGCCCGGCGCGTCGGCGCGGCAGATGCCCGCGCTGACCGTCCCGTCGCTCCACGTGAGGCGCACCATCGCGTCGAGCCGGGTGCCGGCGAGCCCCGGGATGGTGATGGTTTGGCCGCGCAGGCCGGCGGGGCGGCAATCCAGGACCATGGTCGCGCTGCCGTCCGCGTCCATCTCGTCGACGGTCGCGCCGCTCACGGTGCACGCCGGCGGGAAGCTCGGCGTCAGGGCGTTCGCCTCCAGCTGTTCGGCATCGAGGCGGCGCGCCGGCGGCTTCCAGACGACGTCGAACAGGCCCGCCTCGCGCTCGCGCAGGTCGAGGACCGCGGGCTCGAACGAATGGGCGGGCGCCGTCGCCCGGCAGAGCAGCACCACCCCGACCGTCACCCCCCCGCGGACGAGGGTCATCGCGGCGCCGCCTCGCCGGCCGGCTGCGCCGCGCCGGCCGCGGGTGGCTCGATCACCGCCGTGTACTCGCGGCGCAGCGCCGCCAGTGCCGACTGGTCGAGCGCCGCGCGGCGTTCGTCGCGCCAATCGCGCTCCACCTCTGTGCGGACGTCCTCGAGCCGTGCGGGGCGCGGCGGCTCGCGTCGCACGACCCGCACCGTGTGCCAGCCGACGCTCGAGCGGAGCGGCGGCGACCAGGTTCCCGGCGGCAGCTGCATGACGGCGCGCGCAAACTCGGCCCCGAACACACCCGCCAGGTCGGCCTCGCTCTGCGCGGCGAACTCCCGCCCGTGCAGGAACGGTTCGCCGAGCGTCGCCGGCGCGGCCCCGCTCGCGAGCTGTGCCTGCCACTGTTGCAGGCGCGCCGGATTGGTCTCGCCGGCGCGATCGCCGGCCGCGAACACCTGCTCGATCCACACGCGCTGCGGGGCGGCGTAGCGATCCGCATGGCTCGCCAGGTGCTCCTCCAGCTGCGCGTCCGTCGCCCGCGCCAGGGGCGCCGAGCCGAGGACGAAGTCCATCTTCTGGATCAGCCGGCGGCGGACGATCAGATCGCCGCGGTCGAGGCCGAGGGCGAGTGCTTCGCGTACCCGCACCTCATCGTCGATCCAGCGCTCGATGAGCCCGGCGGTCTGCGCGGCGGTGGGCGGCGTGCCGTAGCGGCGCAGGTGTTCGTCGATCAACGCCTGCTGCACGGCGCGGCTCACCACGACCCGGCGCTCCAGGCGCCCCGGCTCGAGCCCGCCGGACAGCCAGAAGATCAGCCCGCCGAGCAGGGCGAAGTGCAGCAGCGGTTCGCGCAGCCAGCGCACGTCAGCTGGCCGGCGTGAACCAGATCGGCGACGTCCAGGCGCGCTCCTGTACCGTGCGCGGGACATTCGGATCGGCGCACGACGGCGGGCGGTCGACGGGGGCCAGCGCGTTGCAGGTGTACGTGCTCCATCGGCAGCTCGGGTTCTCGAGCACGCGGACGTAGTAGAGGGCGTGCTGGCCGGCGTCGAAGTCGGGGTCCGCCCACACGGCACAGAGGCTGTCGACGCCCGGGCCGCTCTGCTGGCAGGTGGCGTCGTCGACGCTGGCGCCATTGTCGGGATCGCCGGCCACGTCGTACACCTGTTGGTGCGCGACGCCGCCGTCGCGCCACAGTTTGATGATCTGCATGCTCTGCAGCGGCGTGCCCGGGCGGGCGACGGTGCCCGGATCCTTCAGCGCCGAAACCAGGAAACGGGGCGCGCCGGCCGCGGCGGGGAGCGCGGCCAGCGTGCCGCCCATGGGAATCCCGCTGGCATAGGCCTTCTCCACTATCTGTGGATCGGTGCAGAGATCGGCCGGCAGGTCGAAGCCGCCAAAGAACCGCACCGCCATGCGCGGACCGCTGGTGCCGTAGGTCTCCTTGCGGCGCAGCGCGTCGAAGACGGCCGGCCGCGAATTCTCCTCCGCCCACACCGCCGCCAGCCCGCCGGCGCTGTAGCGGTAGCCGCCGGGGTAGAACTCGCCCTCGCCGAGCTGCTTGGCCGGCGTGTCGTCGTCGGCACCGCGATGACCGATGAAGTCGGTCTCACCGACGGCGCCGGGCGTGCCGTTGTGGGTGTCGGTACTGGCGATCACGCCGAGCCGGAAGGGGTCCACCCCGAGCCGCTCCTGCTCCGCCAGACCGGCCACCCAGGCGCCGCGCAGAAAATCGCGGCGCGACACGCAGCCCGACGTGATGGTACCGCCGATGCCGGTGGCGTCGCCGCAGTCGGTGAAGGTCCCGGTGCGCCGGCGCTTCTCGAAATCGCACTGCTCGTCGGCGGCGCCGAGGATACCCGACAGTCCGTTGCTGCACTCGGAGTCGCCCTTGTGCTGATAGATCTCGGCGATGGGCTCCATCGAGCCGCGCAGTGCCGCCCGCGCGCGTTGCCCTTCGACATCCGCCGAGGGCGCCTCCGGCACGAACATCTTGCCGTTGCTCTCGTTCGAGTTGTGCGGGATGACCAGGACGTCGCAGCCGTTGCCGGCCTGGCGGCAGTCGTTGTCGAGCGTGCTCCACAGCGCTTCGCGGGACGCGGCCTCGAACACCGTGACCGGCTGCGGCACCCGATCGTTGCGGAAGAGGACGTTGCGATGCAGCGTGCTCACGCCGGCGCTGGCCGTGTATTCGTAGCCGACCAGGCTGGTGAACTCGCACGCGGCGGTGCGGTCGTACGCGTCCTCCGCCGCCTGCTGCACCTCGTCCCAGACCAGCTGCGCGGTCGGATAGCACCCCTGTCCGTCGGCCCCGCACACCGCGGGATGCCGCACCGGGTTGGCCGATGCGCTGGGCAGGGCCATCGTGGTGGTGCCGCTGTTGCCGCCGAGGCGGTAGCTCTGGCAGGTCGTCGAGTCGTACACCGGCGAACCGGGGGTGATGCAGAGCCGCACCTCGCCGAGAAACTCGGAGTGATCGGTGAGCGCGGCGAAGTCGAGCGGACGATCGAGCTGCAGGGTCTGCGTCCCGACGCCGTCGACGTCGAGCGGCGGCAGCTGCACCGTCGCGCCGCGGGCGAAGTCATAGGCCTGGGCGGGCGTGGTGCGGACGTCGTAGGCGTAGGCGTCGAACGAGAGGGTGGTGTGGACATGCAGATCGCCGAAGTAGACGTTGCGCAGGCGGGTGCGCTGGGCACACGGCTCGCGCATCTCGGCGTACGGCGCCACCACACTGGCGTTGGTGGCCGAGATGGTGTTGGCCACCAGCCGTCCCTGCAGGCTGGCGCGGCTCAGACGGGCGCGCGCCGCCGGCGCGCAGATCTGCCCGATCACGGTCGCGCCGCGCGACACGCGCACCCGCTTGCCGGCGACGAACAGCCGCGCGTCGGTCGCCGAGACCGCGACGCCGGGCGCCGGCGCCACGCTGCCGCCGACCACGAGGTCGCCGGCCACGTGCACGGCCGACGGGCCGTGGATCCGGACCTGCGCCCCGGGCTCGACCTTGAGGCTGCAGAACGCGTAACTCCCGCCGCTGAGGTCGAGGATGCCGGCGGCGTCGACCACCCGGACCGAACCGTAGGTCCCCGGGTCCAGGCGCCGCGTCTCGGGGCCGACGACGATCGTTGCCGCCGCGCTGTCGCAGGCTGGAAAAGGTGACGGCATCCCGCAGGCGTCGGCGAGGTCGGCGAACAGCGGCGCTCCCTCGACACCGGTGACGGGACAGCCGGGGCTCGAACCGCTCACGTCGCTGCTCAGCACCCCGGCGCAGGTCGGCTGCCCGATGAGACGCACCGACGGTGCCACCAATTGCGAGCTGGCGGCGTCCACCATGCGCACCGCGCGCAGCCGGCCGTCGACGACCCCGAGATCGCCCGCGTCGACATGCAGGGCGCGCGCGGTGAGCGACTCCTGGGCCACCAGTCCGTAGGCATCCAGGGTGCGCCGGGGCGTCGCCGCCTGGCTCGGGGTCACGTCGAAGAGGAGCACCGCCAGCGCGAAGAGCATCAAATACATAAGGCGCAGGTATACCGCGCTGCTCAGTGAGTCGCCAACACCGCAGCAGGACCGTGCAGGGGGCTGTCCTCGGCTCGGTGCGGCGCCGCGGCGTCCGGCTAGACCGGGCGCGGCTGCATCAGCATCGGCTGCTGCGGGCGCAGGGTGACGCGGATCTCGTGCTCAACCGTGTGGCCCGGGGCGACGTCGACGCGGTAGCGCTGGGCGATCATCGCCAGCAGGATCTGCGCTTCCATCAGGGCGAATTCATTGCCGATGCACAGGCGCTGCCCGCCGCCGAAGGGGAAGTAGGCGAAGCGCGGGCGGGCCGCGCAGCGCTCGGGGGTGAAGCGCTCGGGGTCGAAGCGCTCGGGGTCGTCCCACAGGGCCGGGTGCCGGTGTGTGACGTAGGGGCTCATCATCACCCCGCTCTTGGCCGGGATGTCGTAGCCGCCGATCTCGTCGGCGCCGAACGTCTCGCGCGCGATCACCGCCACCGGCGGATAGAGGCGCAGGGTTTCGTCGACCACGCGCCGCGTCAGCGCCAGGCGCGGCAGATCGGCCAGCGCCGGCGGTCGGCCGGCGAGGAAGGCAACCTCCCGGCGCACGCGCTCGCCGACCTCGGGGTGCTGGGCCAGCAGCAGGCAGGCCCAGGCGATGGTGACCGCCGTGGTTTCGTGCCCGGCGAGGACGAAGGTCATGGTTTCGTCGCGCAGCTGGCGATCGCTCATGCCGGCGCCGGTCTCGTCGTCGCGCGCCTTCATCAGCATTGCCAGCAGATCGTCGCCGGCGGCACCGCTGCGGCGGCGGTCCTCGATGATGCCGAGCACCACGCGATCGAGCTCGGCGCGGGCGCGCAGGAAGCGCCGGTTGCGCGGGGTCGGCAGCAGCAAGCGGCTGGCAACGGGCGAGAAAGTCTCCTCGGTGATGAACTGCAGCGCCGCCAGCATGGCGCGGCCGACGCTCTCCGCCTGGCCGATCAGGTCGATGCTGAACAGCGCCTGGCCGACGATGCGCAGCGTGACCCGCGAGGCGTGCTCCATCAGATCGATCGGCGTGCCGGCGGCCGCGGCCGTCTCCCAGTCGTCGAGCATGCGCGCGCCCGCCGTGCTCATGATCGTCGCGAAGCTCTCGATCCGTTGGCGGTGAAAGGCCGGCTGCGCCAGGCGTCGCTGCCGCCGCCAAAAATCCCCTTCGCTGGTGAACAGGCCTTCGCCGATCAGCGGTTTGACCCGGCCGATCAAGCCGCCCTTCCAGTAGTTGCGGATGTTGTCCTGCAACACGTGTTTGATGTGCTCGGGATGGTACAGCATGTGGACGACGACCAGCGGCCAGGCGTCGAAGCGCGCCACGTCGCCGTACTCGTGCCGCGCCGAGCTCAACATCGCCAGCGGGTCGCGCCGCGCCGCGAGGAAGAAGTGGAACGGCGTCGGGTAGCGCTTGCCGGGCGCCCGCCGCGCCCCGTGCGCGCCGACGGACGGGGCCGGCGATTCAGTCGAGGCGAGGGGCTGCATGGGGCCGCACTATATCCGTTCCGCGGCGCGGCGCATCAGCAAGTTTGCCGGGCCGGCCCGGCAGGCGACTGCCGGCCCGCTCAGTCGCCGCTTGGGAGTTCGTCGACCAGCGCCAGGGCGAAGCGCGCGTCGTCGAGAGCCGCTTGGGCGAACAAGTGTTCCGGCGGCGCGCGGCGCCACGCAGGCCCGGCTCGGCGGGAGCCTCGCCCTCCCGAGCCCGCGGCGCCGGTCAGTGCGGGACGTCGCCGCAGATCGTCACGCGCTCCATCAGGCGCCGCTGGGGGTAGTAGTCCGAGGCGGCGTAGTGCTGCACGGCGCGGTTGTCCCACAAGGCGACGGAGTGCTGGCGCCAGCGGAAGCGGCACTGGTACTCGGGCACGCAGGCCTGGCGGCAGAGCACGTCGAGCAGTTGATCGCTCGCCTCGCGCGTCAGGCCGACGATGTGCGAGGTGAAGACGGCGTTGACGTACAGGCCCTTGCGGCCGGTCTCCGGATGGGTGCGCACCACCGGGTGCTCGGCGGGCGGGAACTCCTGCTGTTTCTGCTTCAGCTCCTCGGCGCTCATGAAGCGGCCGAAGGTGTGGGTGAAGTCGTGCACGGCGCGCAGGCCGTCGAGCGAGTTGCGCAGTTCGTCGTCGAGGCCCTCGTAGGCGGCGTACATGTCGCAGAAGAGCGTGTCGCCGCCGACCGCCGGTACCTCGCGGGCCAGCAGCACCGAACCGAGCGACGGCGCCAGGCGCCAGGTGACGTCGCTGTGCCAGACGTTCTCGTAGCCCCCCATGCGATCGTTCTTCTTCAGCACCATGACCTCCGGGTGGCCGTCGCGGTGCGGGACGAAGGGGTGGGTTTCGAGCCCGCCGAAGCGGCGCGCGAAGGCGACGTGCTGCTCCGGGGTGAGGTCCTGGTCGCGGAAGAAGATGACCTTGTGCTCGAGCAGCGCGCGATGGATCTCGGCGAAGGTCTCGTCGTCGATCGCCTCGGCGAGCGAGACGCCGCCGATCTCGGCCCCGACCGTCGGGCTCAACGGTGCCGGCGCGATGCGGCGGTAGGGCAGGCGCTCACTGTCATCGTAGGTCGGCCGCAGATGTCGCGGGCCGGCATGGATCCTCAGCATGGCGGGGTCTCCTTCTCGCACAGCCGCTCGTCCAGTGCCTTAGTGCGCTCGGCACGGCCTGTCCACCGGCGACGTCTTGTCGCGCGGCAGCGGCTCGGCGGGGGCCTCGCCCTCGCGTCGTCAGGTCGCTCTCCACACGGTGGTGCCGGCGGGGGCGTTGAAGTCGAGCTTGACCCAGAAGGCGAACGCCGGCTGCAGCGAGATGAAGCTGCCCGCTGCGGCGCCGCTGGTCGGGAAGCCGAATTGACTGGGGATCTTGTGGCTGTCGCAGATGCGGACCTTGACGTTGTAGCGGCCGTCGAGCAGGCCAGCGGAGTGGAACTTCGCCACCTGCAGCACCGTCTCGACCAGCGACTGGTGGGCGGCGAGGTGCGTGTACTCGGTATCGCGCATCTGCTTCAGATTGATGACCGGGATGTCGCGCTCGATCATCAGCGCGGCCAGATCGAAGGCGAGCTCGGCGTCGCCGACGAGGCTCCACGGCCCGAGTGCGGCGCTGATCGCGTTGAGCAGCCCGTGCCCTTCGTTCCACTGGGGCTGCAGCGCTCCCAGGGCGGCGCTGTCGGCCCGCGCCACTTCGATCAGGGTGTCGACCCGTGCCTGCGTCTGCGGGTCAAATCTGTCGAAGACCAGCGTCTTGCAGTTGAAGACGGCGGGATCGGTGGGTGCGTCGGGCATCACCGTGGTGCCGAGCGTCTTGTTGTAGCCCCAGACATCGCGCCCGGTGATCATGCCGAGGCCAACGTCGATGGTCAGGTAGGGCATCCACAGGACGAGCTTCTGCATCGACAGGACGCCGGCGCGCTTCTCGATCAGCGGGATCATGATCGCCGTCTCGCGATCCTCGGCCCAGCCGATGCCGATCGGCGAGGAGAAGTGCCCGCAGTGCTGGAAGACCAGCATGACGTGGTTGCCGAGCACCTTGTACTCGATCTCGCCCCTGGCCGGAGCGGCCAGGGTGGAGTCGACCAGCGCCTGCACGCTGGCTGGATCGACCTTGAGCGCGAAGGCGTAGAGCGTGTCGTCGGTGGCGACCAACGGGGCCGGGAAGTCGACTTCGCCGCAGCCCTCAAACGAGATGAACTTCGGCAGCGCTTCGAGCGGCAGGTCGAGCGCCTGCTGGCAGATCGCCTCGGCCGCCAGCTTGCCCGACTCGAAGGCGCCCTCGGCGCAGCCGCCGTTGACGCTGCCTCTGGTCCAGTCGCCGGCGAGGAAGAGGTTGTCGACGCCGCTGCCGTCTGGGGCGAGGCGAAACTTGACGCTGCCGGGGAAGGTCTGGACGTACATCTCCGACGGATCGAGGTTGACCCGGTAGTACTCCGACGCGACGAGTTCGGGGTTGAGGCCGCGGCCGTTCACCGCCCCCTTCGGCCACAGCGTGGCGGCGCTCGCCTGCAGCCACTGGCCGAAGGTGTCGCGCACCGCCTCGGTCTGCTGCTTGAGGAAATTGGGATCGCCGTACGGGGGCAGCGTCGCAGGCGGAATTCTCGTGCCGCAAAAGTACTCGCACGCGGCCGGCACGGCGGCGGGCCAGCGCCAGGTCTCCATCGGCAGCAGGTGCGACATCTCACCCCAGGAGCGGAACGGATCGGCATAGGCGGAGAGCACTGTTGGCCCGAGCGTCCACCCGACGTCGGTCGCGTTGGGCTTGAGCCAGAGCTGCGCCGCCTGCGTCGACACCCAGGACATGTTGTCGTGCATCGCCTTGATCGCTGGGCAGCGATCGGTCAGCAGCTCCTTGCCGATGTCCTTCAACGCGGCCGGCGGGATGCCGAGGACGACGAGGTCGAAGTCCTTGCCGCGCGTCAGCCGCACCTCGGTGTTGCCGGCGGGACGGTATGTGCACCACATCGACTCGAGATCCCAGGCGTCGGCGGCGATGCCTTTGCCGCCGAGGATCGCGTCCCATTTCGGCTGCGCCGGCCAACAGGGGAGCACATGATTGTCGGCTTCGACCGGCACCAGGGGGTCGTAGGTGCCGTCGAGCAGGCGGACCTGGCGATACATCGAGACGGCGTCGATCTGGTGCCCGTCGGCCGACAGAGCGAGATTCGTCGTGCGGTGGAAGAAGTGGACGGCGACGCCGCGTTGGCGCAGCACCTCGTACAGGGGCGCGAAGATCGTGTCGCCCATGCCGGCGTTCATCTTCCACAGCGGCGCGTCCTTGTAGCCGAAGGTCATCATCAACAGCGTCCGCAGCCCAACGCCGGCTGCGATCTTGCCGTGCGCCATCGATGACGAGTCGCCGTTCTCGTAGGCAAAGCCCAGGTCGTAGAGAACGCGCACCGGGGCGAAGTCGAGGAAGGTGGCATTCGCCCCGTGGCCGAGCAGCCAGGCCCGGAACTCCAGCTCGTTGAGCGCCGCCATGCCGCGCTCCCAGTCCGGCAGGACGTCGCTGACGAAGCCGATCAGCAGCGCCAGCGCGTAGTCGGCGAAGGCGCAGAGTTTGTAGCCCGCCGGCGACAGGTGCTCGAGAAAGGGTTCGGCGTACGCCTGGAACAGATGCTGGCACTCGCGCAGCAGCGCCAGCAGGCCCTTGTAGAAGTCGGCGCGGTCGCCGGCGGCCTGAGCCGGCGCGCGCAGCGCCTCGGCGTGCGCCCCGTCGAGCGCCGGCAGGGCTTTCAGGAGCCACTCGGGCAGCCCGAGATCCTGCCGCAGTGCGTCGCGCAGCCAGCTGAGGACCTTGTGCACGACGTCGTCGAGGAATGCGTCCGCCGGATCGCCCGGCGAGCCGGGGAGTTGCGGGAACGGGATGTTCCAGATCTGCCACGCCCCCGTCGGCGTGTCGGGGATCTGTTGGGTGAGGGTGACCTGGCGCAGCGGCGTGAAGGCGTCGCGCCACGTCTGGAAGGGATTGTCCGGCTGCTTCTTCCATTCGGCGTAGCAGGCACGCATGGTCTGGAAGGCCGTCTCGTACCACCCCATCAGCATGTGCAGGCCGTGTTCCTGGATGCGGTCCCCCTGGCTCGCATCGCGGCCGCTGGCGCACTTGCCGCCCAGGCGCCAGCCGTGCGTGTAGACGCTCACGCTGTACTGCTGGCGCAGCTCGGGTGTTGCGCTCAGCCAGAAGGCGGCCGAGATGGCGCCGATCCCACCGCCGAGGATGACGACCCGTTTGGGCTGGCTCGAATCGGACGACATGGCGTTCCCCTGTCTCCCGTCCGCTCAGCTCACGGTGCGGAGCAGGGTGCGGGCCTGTGTGAGATCGGCGGTACCGAACCCTTCGCTGAACCAGCCGAGGGTTTCATCCAGCATGGCGCGCGCGACGCCGCGCTGGCCTTCGGAATCGAGCAGGCGGGCCAGGCTGGTCACGGCGCGCAGCTCCCATGACTTGGTGCCCTGCAGGCGGGAGATCTCGATGGCGGTGCGAAAGGCTGCCGCTGCCTCGCCGCGGTCAGCCGGGTTGCGCCGCAGCGTTGCTTCGCCGACCAGCCGATGCAACTCGGGCTCGTAGATTCCCTCGCCGCCGCGCGCGACCAGCTCCGCGACCTGGTTGGCGGCGGCGAGCGCCCGCTCGACCTCGCCGGCCATCAGGAAGGTTTCGGCCCGCAGTCCGGCCCAGTAGGTGATGCCCAGGCCGGCGCCCGTCCCGGCGTAGGTGGCGATTCCGGTGGCCAGTTGATCGATGCCGCGCTGCGTGTCGCCGAGCGCGCAGAGCGCCCAGCCGCGCCACATCTGGCCCTGTCCGAGCCAGATCGGGAAGCCGTGCTCGGTGGAGAGCGCGATGGTGTCGTCACAGAGCCGCAGCGTCGCCTCGGCGTCGCCGCGCAGCTGCAGCACGGAGGCGGTGAAGAAGGTCGCGTGCGCCTCGCCGAAGCGATCGTGCTTGTCGCGCGCCATCTGGATCGCCGCGCGTCCGGCCGCCAGGGCGCGGTCGGGGTAACCGAGATACCAGAGGGTCGGCGCCATGTAGGCGCCGGCGAGGACGCCGGGATCCTGGAACGCGCCCGCCGCCTGCTCGGCCTGCGGGTCGTACAGCGCCAGCCCCTTCTCCAGATGCTCGCGCGCCGACGCCATGCGGCCCATGTGGTAGTCGGTGTTGCCGCGCACCACGTTGGCCCACAGCTGCAGCGTCGGATGCGCCAGCTCCGCCGCCATCGCCATGAGGCGTTGCGACAGGTCGCACGCCTTCGGGACGTGCTCGCCGCGGACCGACGCAAAGGCCCAGGCCTGGACGCGAACGAAGAACGGCAGCAGCGGGTCGTCGATCTGCTCGCACAGCCGGAACATGCGCTCGAACTTGGCCTCCAACTCGGGCGCCGCGTAGCCCTTGCTGGCGATCAGCGCGGCGCTCAGGGCGACGACGACTTCCAACTCTCGCCGCGCTCGGTCCGGCCCGTCCGGCTCCCTGGTGAGCCGTTCCAACGCCGCGCCCAGCAGTTCGAGTGCCTCGCTGTTGGCTGAGCGCCGGCTCGCTTGTTCGCCCGCCAGGCGCAGGTAGTGGATGGCTTTCGTCGCCTCGGTGCTCAAGCTGAAATGGCGCGCCAGGCCGGCGAGATGGTCCTCGAGCTGGACCCCGAAGAGCGCCTCGAGCGCCGCCCCGGCGCGCCCGTGCAGCAGCGCACGGCGCTCCGAGAGCAGCGAGCGATAGGTCACGTCCTGCGTCAGCGCATGCTTGAAGGCGTAGGTCGGATTTGGCGGCGCGCCCGACTCGAGGATGAACTCGCCGGCCTGGAGGGCGTCCAGGATGGCGGCCGCGACGGGGTGTGGCAGCGCGGTGGTCCGCTCGACCATGCGCAGCGAGAACTCCTTGCCGATCACGGCCAGCGTCTGCAGCAGGTCCTTGTGCGCCGGCGGGAGGCCGTCGATGCGCGCGGCGAGCACCGCCTGGACCGTCGTCGGGATGCCGACCTCCCCGATCGGCTTCGTCAGTCTGACGTTCGCGTCGCGCACCAACACGCCGCGTTCGAGCAGCGTCTGCACGATCTCCTGCATGAAGAACGGGTTGCCCTCCGCCTTGTCGATGATCACGCGGCTGAGCGCCGCCACGTCCGGCGAGTCGCCGAGCATGCTCGACAGCATCTCGATGGCGCTCTGCTCGGCCAGCGGTTGCAGACGCAGCTCGGTGCAATGCGGCGCGCCCAACCAGCTCGGGTGATACGACGGGCGGTAGTTCACCAGCAGCAGGATGGGGTTCTCGGCGATGTCCTCGACCAGCGCATCGAGCAGGGCGGCGGTGCTGGCGTCGAGCCAGTGCAGGTCTTCGAACACGATGACCAGCGGCCGCCGGCGACACTGGCGCGCCAGCAGCCGGCGGATGGCCGCGAAGGTGCGCTGCTGTTTGACCGCCGGGTCCATCTGGCGCAGCGGGTCCTGCGCTCCCGCCGTACCCAACACCGATTCGAGATACGGCACCGTGTCGCCCAGATCCGGCCCCAGCCCGGCCACCGTCTGCCTGAGCTTGTCGTTGCGCGTCGCGTCGTCGTCCTCGGCGCCGATATGGAAATATCCCTTCAGGAACTCGACCAGCGGCAGATAGGCCGAGGCGGTGGCGTGCGAGACCGAGAACGTCTCCAGCACCAGATACTCCGGATCGAGGCTGCGGCGGAACTCGAAGAACAGGCGCGACTTGCCCGCCCCCGCCTCGGCGACCACCGCCACCACTTGTCCGTGCCCCTCTCGCGAGCGGTCGAGCGCGCGCCCGATGCGTTCGATCTCGGGCGCGCGGCCGACGAACTTGACCAGGCCGCGGCGTGCGGCGGCTTCGAAGCGCGTGCGCAGCTTGCCCAGGCCGGTGACCTCGAGGACGCGTACGGGTTGGCTGACGCCCTTGATCGGCGTCGGACCGAGCTCGGTGAACTCGAAGTAGCCCTCGACCAGGCGACCGGTCTCCGCCGTCACCGCGATCGACCCGGGCGGCGCCAGACTCTGCAGGCGCGAGGCCAGGCTGGTCGCATGGCCGATGGGCGTATACTCCGGCTGCCCCTGGCTGGTGTGGATCGTGCGCACCACCGCTTCGCCAGTGTTCACCCCGATGCGCACGACGATCTGCCCGCGCCCCGCGGCCTCGAGCTGCTCGCCGTAGGCCCGCAGGTCGTCGCGGATCTTCAACGCGGCGTACAGCGCGCGCTGCGGGTGGTCTTCGCGCGCCACGGGCGCGCCGAAGATGGCGAAGACGCCGTCGCCGGTCGATTGGACGACGTAGCCGTCGTAGCGATGCACGGCATCGATCATCAACCGCAGGGAGGGATCGATGATGGCGCGCGCGTCGTCCGGGTCGAGGCCCTCGAGGAGATCCATCGACCCCTTGAGGTCGGCGAACAACGCCGTCAACGTCTTGCGCTCGTCCTGCGGAGGCCCGGCGGCCGCCTCCAGCGCGGCGGTCGATGTGACACCGTTCAGCGCTCGTCCGCAGTCGCCGCAGAACTTCTTCTCCTGCGGATTCTCTGCGCCGCAGTTTGCGCAGCGTACCATGCGAGTGAGCGGCCTATAGTCGACGATGTCCGCTTGCAGCAAGCGCAGCAGCGGAGATACTGCCGCACGGAACGGAAAGCCGAGGCGGTCGGGGTGTAAGGGAGGCGGGGCCGGCGCTGAGCACGGTCGGCGCGGACGAGGGAGGGTGCACATGGACTCAGGCGCCATGCTGAACAACGTTGGGGCCGCCATCACCGCCGGGCTCGGGGTGATGGGGCTGTTGCGCCCGAGCGCCGCGGCGGCCTTCACCAGTATGCAGCCGCAAGGGCTGACAGGTGTCTCGGAAGTTCGCGCCACGTACGGCGGGTTCTTCCTGGTGCTCGGTACGTACGCGCTCTACGCGCAAGCGCCCACGGCATTCCTGATCGTCGGACTCGCATGGCTTGGCGCCGCCGCCGGGCGATTGCTCTCGGTTGTCATCGATCGCAGCTACGCAGCCACGAATCTCGGTGGCGTCGTCTTCGAGACGGTCATCGGTGCCCTGCTCCTCGCCGCCTGACGTCGCCGAGCGTCCTCGGCTCCCCACTGGTCGTCGATAGCTGATAAGCGAGCCCGGCTGGTTGCCGTCCATGCTCTGGAGCGATCTACTTCCACGTCTGACCGAGACGCCGCGCGAGAACGGATCGGCGGCGCTGGGCGAGACGGCGGAGTGGCTGGCGCAGATGCTGCGCGCGGCCGGGGCCGAGGTGACCATGGTGCCGTTCGCCGCCGAGCCGTACCGGTTGCGCCTGGCCGGCATCATCGCGCTGCTCGGCGGCGTCGCCTATGCCGCCTGTCTGCGCGCGCGGCGGCCATGGGCGGCGCTGGCGGTGGCGGTCGTGCTGCCGGCGGTGCTGTTGCTCGAGCTCGATGCCTACGTGCCGATCGTCGGCTGGATCGGCCGCCAGCCGCAGGTCAACGTCGTCGGGCGCCTAGCGGCTGCGGCGCCGACGCAGCGCCTGCTGCTGACGGCGCACTACGACACCAAGACCGACGCGCTCGACCACGTCGAGCGCGCGCCCATCCAGTTGCTCGGCCTGCCGGTGACGCTGCTGATGGTCATCGGCGGGCTGCTCGCGGTGCGCCGCCGCGGTGCCGCGCCGCCGCCGCGCACGGCGCGCGTCGCGGCGATCGCGGGCCTCATCTACGG